>PAYW01000017.1 GCA_002715425.1 Actinomycetota bacterium
GGAGCTAAGGGGAATTGAACCCCTGACCTCTTCCATGCCATGGAAGCGCTCTACCAACTGAGCTATAGCCCCTTGCGAAGGTACTGTATCCAACTTTTGAGGTATTTCACCGAAGATTTGTTGCTTCGTCGAGCGGGAAAGTAGCGAGTGGCCGGTCGCTCCAGAGACGTTCCAGCTGGTAATAATCGCGCTCATTTGAATCAAATACATGAACCAGAAATTCTCCGTAGTCCATAAGCACCCACTTATATTCATCGTTACCCTCAATACGGGTCGGAGAAGGACCCCCAGCTTCCTTGATCGCAACTTCTACCTCTTCAACTATCGCTTTAACTTGCCGACTGGTTCTTCCAGATGTGATGACAAAACATTCTGTAATTGCGAATACATCACCTACGTCTATAATTACCGTCTCACGGCCAGACTTATCTTCGATAGCTTCAGCTGCACGTAAAATCCACTCTGCCGATGCGACTCCTGAGACATCTAATCCGTGGTTATCTTGCAAACTAATTCCTATCTGTAAGGTCACTTCCGACGATAACTGTAACTTCAACCGCTGCATCTGTGAGCGGTTCAAAGATTATCTCACCACCACCAAGTACTTCTTGAAATTTCTTGACCAGATCAGCATCTTTATCATCGTGGTATATCAACTCTGTTGGGTTTCCAAATTCAAGTGTATTACCAATGATAAGAATTTGGGCCCCAGCTCTTACTAGCCCTGCAGAATAGTCTCCAGCTAAATCCAGACTTCCTACCCCATCAAGCAGGCGGACCGTTGTTCTCGATCCAGGGCTACTAGGCTGCGGAAATGGAATCATCTCCAATACAGCATCTCTAATCACTTCGGCCTCAATATGCACCCCCGAGGGTTCTATAAATTGTTCTACCTGAACTACTACTAAATTGCCTCTTGATAATCCCCATACCATCCGCCCAAATCCGCTGCCTATCTCTCCGGGGAGCGAAGAAGCATCCACTTCGCTCGACAATATCTCGATCCAAGTTTGCCAAAAGAGTTCCTGACGGAGTTGGCGCAATTTTCCTGAAGGGCCTTCAGAAGCCTTAATGTATTGCCCTACGTTTTCAGATTGCAACTCTATAGCCCCCTCGAATAAGCAGCATTCAGTGTTGCCCTGTGAAAAGTCTTGCTCTACCAGTCTTTTATAAGTTTCTATATTCAGGTCAATACTAAGAGGAGATACGGGTGCGACATATGCATCCCAAGTAGCCGCTGACATAGTGTTACTAGTTGTGAATCCGATAGCTAAATAGTCTTTAAGAGATCTTTCTAGTTGCTCTGCTCCTCCAGTAGCGAATATCGAAGCGATTGTCTTTTCGCTATCTAATTTCGTATTGGGGTTCAATATCAAAATGGACCCGCCCTCATCGTTTGGCCCAAGAGCAATAATCGTAGCCATTGAAAGATTCCCGTCGACATCAACGCTAAGAGATAGGTGGGAAGGTGTCGCCATGACGTAAGTCAAATAACCTGGCTCAGAAGGATCTGTTACCACCTCGCCAAAATCACCATCTGTTGAACTTAGAATCGCACTAGTCGCATCCCACACAAATAAAGGGATAGCTACTAAAAATGCAAGAGTGATGAGCGGAAATACCCACATCCACCAAGGCTTCTGGAGAAATAATTTCTTCAATATAATTTCACCTATACAAGCCTTTTTGATAGATGTAATCCTTAACTGACTTTGGGACAAGATGATCGATGCGATCCCCAACTTTTATAGCTGACCTTATTTCTGCCGATGAGATATCTAGCCGAGGTCCGTCAAGTATCACGAAATTAAACTCGTTGTCTTTATCCGTCAACTGAATTCCTGGTCGCCCTATCACAATAATTTTAGCGTACTTTTCTATTTCTTCGGACCTTCTCCATGTCGATATTGTAGTTGCATTATCTGCCCCGATGATCAATTCATACTCTACCTCAGGGTCATCATCGTGCAGGGCTTCAAGAGTTTCAGCTGTTACTGAATCTCCTCCACGCTCTATTTCGAGATTTGACGCGTAGAAAAAGTCTTTTCCCGCAACTGCAAGCTTTACCATTTCCAAACGAAGGTCTGGATCTAGCATTTCTTGTTCAGCAGCTTTTTGCCACTGGATGTTTGCAACGACGAAAAGCACTTTATCCAAGTCACGTTTGGAAGCCACAAACTCAGCTATGGCGATATGGCCGAGATGCGGTGGGTCAAAACTACCCCCCAGAATACCTATTTTTCGTTTTCTACCCACAAACATATAATACAAAGCAGGAGTCAAAGTGGGAGATAAATTGAATGCTAAGTTACTGAAAACTCCTTTATTTCTATGGGAATTTTTAGCATATCTATAAAAAATACACAGAATGCTGGACATTTGAAAGGAATTCCATTATGGTTAATGTGCTTTTCACTAGGTCGACTCTTGGGTCGTCTTGTCTCGATGCTTATGTATCGGGATGTTTGTCAGGCAAACAAAAAAATTCTTAAAATTCACAGAGCACAGATCCCCCCGGTCCATGCGTTGTGGCACAGAGAACAAAGTGGCACCTCGTTTAACATGCGAATTCGCTTTGTTTTGTTTCTCTGCTGCTAGTGAAAAAGCAAAACCCCCATCGAATGTGAGAAAAAATGAGTGATTCAGTAGGTCAGTATCTTAATGAAATAGGTCTTGTGCCGTTACTTACGGCTGCAGAAGAGCGTGAACTATCTCAGCTTATAGAAAAGGGTGTTGAGGCTCGTGAGCGATTAGCTGCTGGCGAAAAAGGAATAGAACTTAAGCGCGCCGACCGTAAAGCAGCAGAAGCCAAGGATCGCTTTATTCGGGCGAACCTTCGTTTGGTTGTTAGCGTTGCCAGAAGGTATCCCCTTCCTGCCGGTATGGAGCTTTTAGACCTTATCCAAGAAGGCAACCTTGGATTAGAGCACGCTGTAGACAAATTTGACTGGAGAAAAGGCTTCAAGTTCTCGACTTACGCCACGTTCTGGATTCGACAGGCAATAGGTCGTGCATTAGACCAGAAAGCTAGCTTAGTTCGTCTTCCCGGTGATCGTTCAGCAAGTTTACGGGCTGCACTTCGACAAGTTTCTGGTGATGGAGATGAACTAGACGAAGAACACGCAAGACTTCACCGCCTAACAACACCAACTTCGCTAGACCGAACTATTGGTGATGATGACAGCAACGAATTGGTTGACTTATTACCAGATTCAAATCCCGGCCCAGAACAATCAGTAATGGAACAAGCTAGGGAAGTTATGGTAATTGACTTGCTGAATGTCCTTGATGACAGAGCTCGTTACGCTGTAGAGCAACGATTTGGACTTCAAGATGGACGGAAACGCAGCTACCGCGAAGTTGGAGAGGAACTAGGGGTAACTGCCGAAGCTGCAAGACGTCTTGTTAAGCGTGCAGTGAATATGGTTCGTGAGAATGCCCCTAATCAGGTCGACATTGACGCAGCCTAGCAAACAGTCTACTTTTCAAGCCTTTGTAAAATAGCTTGCCTTCTCTGCTAGAAGACGAGAGGATATTAGTGTGCGAAATGAATGGTCTCCAAGCTCCTGGCGCCAATACCCTGCTGAACAGCAGCCTGATTGGCCTAACGAAGAACAAGTATCTAATGTCCTTCGTGAAATATCAGATTTACCTCCCTTAGTTTTTGCGGGAGAAGCTCGAACACTACGAGAACAGCTAGCAGAAGTTTGCAATGGGAAAGCGCTTCTCCTCCAAGCTGGTGACTGTGCTGAATCTTTTGATTCATTATCCGCTGATGCCATAAGAGATAATTTAAAAGTAATTTTGCAGATGGCAGTAGCTTTGACTTACTCGACCGGTCTCCCAGTTGTAAAAGTAGGACGAACGGCTGGGCAATTCGCCAAACCAAGATCAAGCCCAACAGAGACTCAAGACGATCTAGAGCTTCCATCTTTCAGAGGTCATATAGTTAACGATCCTGATTTTAGTGCAGGTTCGAGAGAAGCTAATCCCAAAAGACTGCTTCAGGCCTACCATCAAAGCTCTTCTACCTTAAATCTTCTTCGTGCTTTTACGCGCGGCGGATTCGCTAACCTAGCTCAAGTCCATTCTTGGAACCAAGAGTTCGTTGCCAATAGCCCTGCTGGAGAGCACTACAGAGAGATCGCCGATGGAATCACTAACGCTCTTGCGTTCATGAAAGCATGCGGCGTAACACCTGTGAATAGCTCAGCACTGAATGAAGTCGATTTTTATACAAGCCATGAGGCTTTGCTTTTAGGCTACGAAGAAGCCCTGACCCGCGTCGATTCTACCTCAGGCAAATGGTATGACTGCTCTGCCCATATGCTTTGGATCGGTGAAAGAACCAGGCAAATCGATGGAGCTCATCTGGAATTCCTTAGAGGAGTTGAGAATCCCCTCGGATGCAAGATCGGGCCGACGGCAACCCCAGAAGATGTAGTTAAAATATGCGAAGTACTTAATCCAGAATCTATCCCAGGCCGTTTAACTCTAATATCTCGATTTGGAGCAGGAAGTGTCGAAGCAAGCCTGCCGCCTATAGTCGATGCGGTTACCAGCGCAGGACATCCTGTTGTCTGGGCTTGCGACCCTATGCATGGAAATACTTTTACAAGCTCAAGTGGCCATAAAACAAGACACCTAGATGATGTTCTTGCTGAGCTCAGCCAGTTTTTCTCTACCCACCAATCACTGGGAACCTGGGCGGGTGGCATTCATGTCGAACTCACTGGAGGCGATGTGACCGAATGCTTGGGCGGTGCAGACAAAGTCTCTGACGATGATCTACACCTTAGATATGAGACAATGTGTGATCCACGACTAAATGCTTCACAGAGTTTGGAACTAGCATTTTTAGTAGCTGAACAACTGCGCCAGATCTAGTTTCAAACCAAATTCTCTACAAAGGCTTCTAGCTGCCTTAAGTTACGGACCTCGAAGGTGCCTTCACAATAAGTGCTGTACTCACTTACTATCGAATCACCTGTATCCCAATAGCTGCGCGGCTCAGGGTTTAACCAAAATACTTTTCGTGCTTTTGATTCGATCTCTTTGATTACCCATGACTGCGAGGCATGATAATTATTTCTTGCATCTCCGAGGATCATTACCGTTGTTTTGGGACCGACATCCTTCCCGTATCGTTCGTTAAAGACTTCAAAGGCATGCCCGTAATCCGAATGCCCATCAACCCATATAACATCTGCTTCAGTATTGACTCTATGTATAGCAGCAGTAATATCATCAACTCCTTCGAAGTATTGGGTGACCTCATCAAGTCCATCGATAAAGACGAAAGATCTTACCTTAGAAAATTGACTATTAAGAGCATAAACAAGATGCAAAGTGAATCTAGCGAATGCCGCTACAGAACCTGAAATATCCGCCACAACCATAATCTCCGGTTTTGCTGGCTTAGGGTATTTAAATTTTGGCTCTGCGGGGACGCCGCCGTAGGAGAGTGAGTGACGGACCGTATTTCTGAAATCTAAAGGCCCCTTCCTTCCGTGCCTTCTTTTCCTAGCTAGACGGGCTGCTAATTTTCGCGTCAATGGCCAGATAGCGCGCTTTAGAGCAACCATTTCTTCTCGGCTCGCATGCATGAAATCAACGTCTTCTGGAAGTGGCTTTCTCAATGTTTTAGCCATTGCCTCTACTCCACGGTCCGCTACGAGACGACGTCGGATTTCAGCTTCTATTTGCTTTTTTAGTTCTTCAATCCTGTGTTCATATTCATCTTTCACTAATTTTTGACTTAGAGAGTCAAGACCAGACTCCGCCGATTCGGCCTCCTCTAACATGCGTTCTAGAACACCTTCTAGATCTAGATTTCGTAAAGTGCGATATAGATAATAGGTTCCACCAACTGGCCGCCCGGGTTCCATTCCTGCAAAACGCTGTACAGCTACTCTAGAAACAGCTCTCATAAGATTTTGGTCAGAGTTCATAAGAGATCTATAGAGCATCTCTGCTAACTGCTCTTGACTTAGTCCTTCTTGCCCTCCACCTTGGCCTGGCATTTGTCCAAGTTGCTGTTCGTTGTCTGTGGATAGTGAATCTTCCGAAGAAACATCGTCTGATAGTTCGTCAGATAAGTTGTACTCTTCACCTCGAAGCGAAAAGTAGACCTCAAAAACTGTTTCAAATGCTCTCCAGTGTGAATGGTTTTTCACTAACGTCGCAGCTAGCGCATACTTGAATGCCTCTCTATCTTCTATGGGTATGTGTTTGACTGCACCAACAGCATCTAGATTCTCAGTCAAACTGACAGGAAGTCCTGCTTGTCGTAATTCAACTATAAATCCGTTGAGAAGCTCCAATAGCGGGGATGCTTCTGAAGAGACGTCCAGGTCAGCCATCGCTGCTTTGGTCAGTGGTTAAAGTATCATCAGTAGCGAATTCTTTGATTGTTTTCTCAATATCAGATCTATATTTTAGGAGAATGTTGACAGTGTCCGATGCAGTTTTAGCATCAATGTGCTCGACTCCAAGATGGACGAGTGTTCGTGCCCAATCTAGGGTCTCAGAAACTGATGGGGCTTTCTTTAGATCTAATTGCCGAATGGACCTCACAACCCGTGCGATTTGATCCGAGAGGGACTCGTTAATATCGGGCACCTTGGTCAAGATTATCTCGCGTTCACGTTCAAGATCTGGGTAGTCAATATGGAGAAATAGGCATCTTCGCTTTAAAGCTTCTGATAACTCTCGTGTGTTATTTGATGTAAGAAACACTAAGGGAATCTGTCGAGCGGTGACCGTACCCAGTTCAGGAATAGAAACTTGATAATCAGAGAGAATTTCCAGCAATAGAGCTTCCGTTTCGATCTCTACCCTATCCACTTCGTCAATGAGTAAGACGACGGGGTCCTCGCTCTGAATTGCTTCCAGAAGAGGACGAGTCAGAAGAAATTCATCTGAAAATATATCATCTTCAATTTCTTCCCATGACCCATCGCCACTTAGATTCCGTTCAGCTTGAATTCTCAGCAATTGTTTTTTGTAATTCCACTCATAGAGTGCTTTTGATTCGTCTAGCCCTTCGTAACACTGCAACCGAATCAGTCGAGCACCGCTCATCTCAGCTACGCTTTTAGCCAATTGGGTTTTACCAGTCCCAGCAGGACCTTCCACAAGAACTGGTTTCTGCAAACGATCACCTAGATAAACAACACCTGCTATACCTTCATCAGCAAGGTATGAAACCTCTTTTAAGCTGGAGCGGACTTCGGGAACATCATTGAATCTATAAGACATAATTTGAGAGTAGAGGGGGTAAAGGGGATGGAACGAACTGTAGTCAAATTTGACTATATGTTAGGTTATCCGTAGAAACTCCCATAACGGGTACCCTTAGTCATGTGAATGTAAATAATTCCGAAGCGAATGAACCAGGTGTAAGCGGAAAGCCCGCGCTGCTTGTGGGAGCTGGAGTCACTCTGTCAAGGCTCTCTGGCCTGATCCGTGAACTAGTTCTTGCAGGCCTTCTCGGAACGCGCATAGCCGCTGATGCATTTAAGGCAGCATTGCAAATCCCTGGTCTTTTGCAGAATATATTAGGGGAAGGAACTTTATCTGCATCGTTTGTTCCTGTCTACAGCCAATTAGTCGATGAAGAGGGCCACGATGAGAGTAATGCAAGTACCGTTGCTGGCGTAGTCCTCTCTGTCCTTGCCCTGCTAACAGGACTTGTTGTTTTTGTAGGAATAGTTGCGGCAAGACCAATAACGAAAGTTCTTCTACCTGTATTACCTGACGCTACTTTCGAACTAACTGTTGATCTGGTTCGCGTTATGTGGGCCGGGTTAGGTTTTATTGTTTTGTCGGCTTGGTGCTTAGGAGTTCTCAATTCCCATAGAAAGTTTTTCCTTTCTTTCGCTGCGCCCATTATTTGGAACGCAGCCCAAATTTTCCTTGCCGTATTTGCATGGGCTAACGGCTGGGATGACGGAGAAATAGCAAGAGCTGCCGCTTGGGGTGTCCTTATTGGAGGATTTCTTCAATTCGTCATACAGCTACCTGCCGTATACAGGGTGGCCCCTTCTATACGATCAAGTTTCCGTATTCGCCTTAAGCCTGTTCAGGATATTTTCAATAGGTTCACTCCAGCCCTTTTAGGGAGAGGAGTTATCCAACTATCAGCCTTCTTGGATTTATTTCTCGCTGGCTTTTTGGCTGCTGGGGCTTTCGCTGGCTTATCTATAGCGCAGATCATCTATCTACTCCCTATAGGAATCTTTGCCATGTCGATTGTTTCCGCTGACCTTCCTGAATTATCACGTGATCAAAAAGATATGCCAAGAGTGATAAATCGCTTAGAAATAAGTCAGGAAAGACTCACTTTTTACGTTGCATTTTCGGCTATTGCATTTTTCTCAATTGGAAGACCTATTATTGGAGCTCTTTTTGAACGCGGTGATTTCACTGAAGAAGATACTTTGTTCGTATGGCTTATTTTGTGCGCTTATAGCTTTGGCCTAATCACTTCTAGCGTCAGTCGACTATACCAAAATGTGTGTTACGCAAGTGGAGACACTAAAGGTCCTGCAAAGTTTGCTGCACTTAGAGTTTGCATTTCAGGTGTTGTCGGTGTGATTCTGATGTTCCAATTTGACCGGTTCGCTATCAACGTTGACGAGATTGTAAGGATAGGTGATCTACCGGCTTTCAAGCCGCTTCCAGAATCTATTCGCTCAACAGATATGGGGCCCCAAGCTTTGGGTGCTGTAGGTCTAGCCTTAGGTAGTGCCTGTGGGTCATGGATAGAGTATGCGCGACTAAAAAGGCGCATGATCAGCATTATGCCTTCTGACTATCAGCTACCTAAGCCATTAGTAAATCTCTATATACCCCTTGTGACTAGTGGGCTAATTGGCGGATCTCTCGCATGGGTTTTTGAAGGGGTTCACAATTTGATACTGGGACCATCTCTTCTGCTAATTACAGGCGCTGTCTATGTCTATTTGTCCCACTTGAAAGGGTCCGTCCCCGCAAGAGAGTTACTTCGTCTCGCCAAAGTCTCCGATAAATAGTCAGCTATTAGATGGAGCTAGCAGTACCAGATCATCGCGGTGGATGACTTCTTCAGGTGAACCTTTAGGGTGATCTTTAGAAGGAAGGCCTAATAGAGGAGCTAGATCGATAGAGCTGATTGCACACAAACCGCGCGCTATGTATTTCCCAGCATTATTCATAATCGATACTGCTTCGCCACTTTCCCATTGTCCTAAAATGCTCTTTACCCCAACAGCCAACAAGGAACCTCCATTATTCAAAAGAGCTTCCTCGGCGCCGTGGTCTATTTGAAGCGTACCGTTAGGTTCTAGGGCAAAAGCTATCCATAGTTTCTTTGCTGAAAGTTTCTGCTGATTAGGGCGCACGATGGTACCAGTTTCTGGTGATTCATTTAATGCGTTAATTAAGACTCTATCGCTTGCTGCTGAAGCAATAGTCGTCGTGACTCCTGACCATGCAGCCATCCGCGCTGCAGCCAATTTTGAGCTCATACCGCCGCTACCCTGCTTTCCGCCTGATTTTCCAATTTCTGCGGTCAACTCACCAGTAGAGTCAATTTCAGGTATTAACGTTGCGTTTTCATCCAAATGAGGATCTGCTGAGAAAATCCCTTCTGTATCGGTAAGGATGATAAGCTTCTCCGCTTGAACTAGGTGCGCTAGCAATGCCGCAATGCGATCATTATCACCCCACCTAATAGCATCATCTGCTACAGCATCATTTTCATTAACAATTGGGACCACTCCAGCTTCCAAAAGAGACTCAAGGGTTGATCGTGCATGAAGATAGCGAGACCGAACAAAAAAATCATCAGGAGCTAGAAGTAGCTGACCATACCCTAGGTTATGCCGAGCTAATTCCTCTCCATAGATCGCCATGAGTTTTGGTTGCCCTATGGCAGAAGCTGCCTGAAGGACACGCGAGTCATCAGGACGACCTGAGGTAAAGCCCAACATGGGTAGCCCAACTCCAATAGCCCCACTACTAACTAAAATAATATCGCTGTATTTTTCTCTGACTTCGGCGACTTCATCACATAGTTTGGCGATTGCCTCGCGCTTTATGGAACCATCAACTTTGGTTAATGACGAAGTACCTATTTTAACGACAACTTTCACGTTTCTATTGTCGCAGCATCGGAGGTGAATTTCTTGTATTTAGACCTAACTAATTAGAAGTCAAAATTTCCATCTTCATGAAATTCAAACTCCAGTTGACCGATCTTGACGATATCCCCTTCTTTGACTCCGGCGCGCTTAAGCGCCTTGTTGACGCCTAGTTTGTCCAGAGAACTCTGAATAAACTGGAGGGCTTCTATGTTGGTTAGGTCATTTAAAGCAACAGCGCGCTCAGCGCTTCTTCCAAAGACGGTGAATAGGTTATTTCCGCTCTTTTCAACTCGAATGCCTTTGGGAGTGGGGCGATGAATGACTTCATCAGTATTTGTAAGAGTCACTTGGCTTCGCTCTTGCCTAACTAATCGCTCCATTTCAGCCAAAGCCATTTCTAAACCATAACCAGTTACCGATGAAATCGGAATACACGAATCTGGCACACTAGCGATACCTACATCATGTTTTGAAGCTAGAAGCAAACGGGGCCTTTGAAGAAGATCTGGTTTATAGGTTCCGAGCTCTCTGAGGAGCGTCTCGAGTTGCTCATCCGGAGATGTCCCTTCGTAAGATGCCAAGTCAAGAAGAACCACTAATACTCTGGCTCTTTCAACATGTCTAAGGAACTGGTGGCCTAGCCCTTTGCCTTCCGATGCCCCTTCGATAAGTCCAGGTATATCTGCTACCACCATTTCGAAATCTTCCCGCACTTTAACAACCCCTAAGTTAGGTACGAGTGTCGTGAATGGGTAGTCAGCAATTTTTGGACGAGCAGCAGATATCCGAGAGATTAGAGTACTTTTCCCCACATTTGGAAACCCCACTAATGCGACATCAGCCAAGAGTTTTAACTCCAATCGCAGCCATTGCTCTTCTCCGGATTCCCCTTGCTCTGCAAAACTCGGAGCGCGTCGATTGTTAGCTAAAAATCTTGCATTTCCTTTACCGCCCTCACCCCCTTTTGCAGCGAGCCATTTCGTACCTGATGATGAAAGGTCAGCTAGTATTTCGCCTCCTTGATCTCGAACGATTGTCCCCACCGGAACTTGTACTTCCATCGAGTCGCCATTCGCACCATGACGTCGTTTACCTTCTCCATGCCGCCCGTTTTCGGCTCTTCGATGAGGATAATCCCTAAACGAAAGCAATGAAGCAGTGTTATGGTCTGCAACCAACCAAATATCACCCCCAGCACCGCCATCGCCTCCATCGGGGCCACCCCGATTGACGTGCGCTTCTCTTCTAAAAGCGACACATCCTGCTCCACCATCGCCCCCTCTTACATTGAGGCCGCATTCGTCAACAAAGTTTGACACAGTATTACCTTAGATTGAAACTACCGAGACCAGTGACTGTTTCGGAAAGATTACAAAAGTCTATTCGGGAATAACGTCAACGAGTTTTCTACCGCGTCTTGATCCAAATTTAACCCTGCCATCCGCTGTGGCAAATAGGGTATCGTCTCCTCCGCGGCCAACATTGTTGCCTGGATGGAATTTCGTTCCACGCTGACGCACCAGAATTGATCCAGCAGAAACCAAAGTTCCGTCATAGGCTTTAACACCTAAGCGTTGAGCATTTGAATCTCTCCCGTTACGGGTGGACCCGCCGCCTTTAGTCTTTGACATCTTGCTAGTCCTTTGTTATCGAAGTGATCTTGATTTCATTGTAGTTCTGCCTATGGCCCCACCGACGTCTCTGATTGCTCTTATTTTTATATGTGAATCCATTGATCTTTTTCCCGCGACCTTCACCAACGATTTCAGCCACTACTTTACTTCCTTCTAATTCGGCTGGAGTCGCGAAGACTGAATCTCCATCAACAATCATTACCGGAGACAGACTGACAGAAGAGCCTACGTCCCCTAGTAGTTCCACCTTAATGACTTGATCTTTTTTAACCCGGTATTGCTTCCCACCGGTCTTAATTACGGCATACATAAGTCACCAGCCTAGTACTTTCTGGGCAAAATACCGACACATCTTAAAGCAGATAGCCAGAAACAGAGTTAATTCAACTCTGAGCTTTCTGGTATGACTGCAATAAGCCCTCCCCTATTCGTTTGCGTGTCATTTCAACAAGCCCCAGCTCAGATATTCCCAAAACTTGTGTGCGAGTTTTATCTCGAGACAATGCTTCACGGAATACTCTAAGCACATCTTCCCGATTCTTTTGAACTTCCATATCCACAAAATCAATAACAATAATCCCGCCTATGTCTCTTAATCGTAGTTGCCTCGCAACCTCTTTCGCTGCTTCTAGATTGTTTCTATAAACAGTTTCTTCAAGGTTTGATGAACCGACATTTTTACCTGTATTAACGTCAATCACAGTCAATGCCTCAGTATGTTCAATGATTAAAGAGCCTCCGGAAGGAAGCCAGACTTTAGAGTCCAACGCTTTTGTTAATTGCTCAGTAACATATAATTTCTCAAAGAGTGGGAGATCCTCCTCGACTGGATTGTGAAACTCTATACGATCAGCAAGCGCTGGTGCAACAGTTTCTAAGTACTCACTTGCTTCCAGGTAGAGATCTTTATTATCTACAACAACAGACCTGTATTGCTTATTAAATTCTTCACGAATGACGCGAAACGGCATTTCTGGCTCTCGATGCAAAAGAGTGGGCGCTGAAGCTTTACTTGCTAAATCCTCAATNGTTTTCCATTGNGCCACAAGACGATCTACATCTAATTGGATTTCTTGNTTTGTAATATTTTCTGCNGCTGTTCGCACTATTATTCCATGCTNAGCAGGCTTTGCCTTCTCAAGNATCTGNCGTANCCGTTTTCTCTCTTTCTCGTGAAGTCTTTTTGATATNCCGAATGTTGAACTNTTTGGAACAAGAACNACAAANCGNCCTGCAAGNGAAACCTCTTGNGTAAGNCGGGCNCCCTTGTGGGCAATTGGNTTTTTCGTAACTTGACAGATNATNACTTGTTTNTTCTTTAGAACTTCTTCNATNCGAGGNNGNTTTTTCTTATCTGTCTNNTCANNNGTGACTAAATCACTNTGNTANAGAACTGCATTTTTGGGCGTTCCNATATCCACAAANGCTGCTTCCATNCCTGGNAGCACATTNTCGACTTTCCCTANATAGACATTNCCATGAATCTCGCTTATNTCATTAGCTGGNTGNGAGACAAAGAACTCTAGNAGTGANCGNCCTTCNANNGTNGCNATCTGNGTTANNCCNTCTTCCACATGNACAGCCATNGTGTANCGCCCNACTGCCTTGCCTTTNCGTTCCTGCCCNCGACGTTTNCTGAGATTGGCTTCATCNAGCTCAATCNTTCCGTTATCTGCAGTTNNCTTNTNTCGATCATCAGAAGATCGNGATTTNCTNCGCTTTCGTCTTTTNCGNTTGGCGTTTTTANTTGNGGAGCTNGATNCGTNCTGCTCAGGTNNTTTTCGCTACTGGNGCTGGNCGNGTNTCNCCGATTTTTGGCTTNCTCTTTTCGNTGGGNCTTCCNNCTNTAGAGTTTTTGCTCNNTTTTATCAACATGATCNTTCGCCCCNTTCNTTTGGGCTTCGACTTGATCGGACATGGGTTATTTCCCTTCTCATGATGCGCCTANCAGAGAACGCATTGGGGTAGCACCAGCAACTTCTAGTGGGTCGAGTCGCCTTGCCCCCTCTTCGACTATTTGTTTTCTTCTACGGAGTTTGTATTCGGTTAGGCANGGCTCCATAGACCGTAGCAATTCGCTCGGCCGCAGCGACCTTGGTTGTGTTCCTAGTTCTGCTTGCAACGTTACCCTCCCATCGATTCTCTCGTAGTTTTTACGTACTAAATGTACTTGTGGCTTTATGTCGTCAACGACTTCTTTCCCTTTTCGTTCGCGNCGTAAAACGATTNTATTTTCATTATTTATTCTATCTACCCACGAGTCGACCTTGGTGTCATCCTCATTAACAGTGATATCCCAAANACAAGAGGTCACTGTTTGNTGCAAAGAAGGNAACTTCCCNTTCATGACGGAAGCCCCGTTGATCANTATTCNGGGNGGNAAATTATCATTCAATGAANTGCAAATNTCCTCGACGTTGATTNACTCTCTATTTGAATCATCCACTTGGAGATCGATNTACTCGCAATCTGACTCAGCTCCAGTCGGNAGNGCTAAGCCATACGATATTTTGGGCCGTGGAGAAAAGCCTTGACTGTACATAAGTGGNATATTNGATATCCGCAAGGTTCTTTCCCATACTTTTGCAATATCGCGATGGCTTGCAAATCGAATTTTACCTTTCTTAGTTGATCTAAGCCGAACAGCCAGCATGCGACTATACCGTTTCGCTTTTTTTACGGATAGTCAAAAGTTGTGGGACTTGCGACCCTTTAGTTAAATCTTGCCAAGTTCCTTGACTGCCGCCAACTGGTGGCGAGGTCGAAGCAACAACATGATCAAGGCCGTAGCCAGTGCAGGCACCACAGTCATAGCAAGGAGTCCACCGGCAATCTTCAAGACCAACCTCCTCTAAGGCGTCTCGCCATTCTTGCCACAAGAAGTCCTTATAAAGGCCAGCATCAAGATGATCCCAAGGNAATGGTTCAGATTTGTCTCGATGCCGGTATGCATAGTCCTCAACTGCAAGACCCAGATCCTCCATTGATGACAACCATCGGTCAATATCAAAGTGCTCGCTCCANTCNTGNAATNTCCCGCCTGATCTCCANACTTNTTCGATAAGCGCTGAAAGANTNCGNTCTCCCCTACTCAAAACTCCTTCTACGAGGGTGGCCNTNGGGTCATGCCATTTCAGTTGAACCCCNCTNGANCGACTTGTTGCNTCTTTAAGCAAATTGATCTTTCTTTGAAGCTCTTCAATCGTATTTTGACCAAACCACTGAAATGGCGTGAACGGCTTAGGAACAAAACCTCCGACACTAACGGTTACTGAAGCTTGCTTGTTATATCTTTTGCCAATTTCAACACAGTTCTTTGCTAAATCCGCTATACCCAAGGTATCTTCATCAGTTTCTGTAGGTAAACCTATTAAGAAATAAAGCTTCACTCTTCGCCACCCTTGTGAGAATGCTGACTCGACAGCCCCATAAAGATCTTCTTCTGTAATCAATTTGTTAATCACTTGTCGCATCCGCCAAGTTCCTGCTTCGGGAGCGAAGGTTAATCCAGAGCGTTTTCCGCCTTGAATCGTTGCTGCGATACCTACTGTGAATGCATCAACACGAAGCGATGGCAAAGACACTCCTGTCTGGCCGCATGACAAGGGGTCATTCCCAACTGCAGCAACCGCTTTTTCAATATGGCTATAGTCTGCGGTTGATAGAGAAGTCAATGCAACTTGGTCATATCCTGTTCGCCGTAGACCATCAGAAACCATTGTTCTTACTTGGTCAGCAGATCGTTCTCGTACCGGACGAGTGATCATCCCAGCTTGACAGAATCTACAACCTCTCGTGCACCCTCTAAAAACTTCGACATTTAGGCGGTCGTGGACAACTTCAGTAATTGGGACAAGCTGNTTTTTGGGATATGGCCAGTCCTCCAGACTAGTTATGGTTCGCTTTTCTACTAATTTCGGCACATCATCGTGCTTAGGTTCTAGGATCTGAAACCCATTCTGATCTTTTGTTACGTTATACATTTGGGGCACATATACCCCTTCAATCTTTGACAGTTCTTTAAGGAGAGAATCTCTACTTAAAGAAGCAGACTCCCTGCTCTTCCATTCATGAATCACATAAGTTATTTCTGAAACGACCTCTTCACCGTCGCCCAATACAAAAAAGTCAACAAAGTCAGCTAACGGCTCAGGGTTGTATGTGCAATGACCACCNGCAGCAACTAAGGGNTCCTCTATCCCTCTATCAACNGAACGNAATGAGACCCCAGCTAAATCGATNCAGTTCAAGAGNTTTGTGTAGACAAGTTCAGAGGAGAGATTNAACGCTATAACATCGAACTCATTTGCAGGACGATGGGTATCAACGCTAAAAAGAGGAATTNCTTTTTCTCGNATTATTTTCTCTAGGTCAACCCAAGGAGCGTATGCTCTCTCGGCTTCACCTATCGAAAGTTCATTAATTATTTCATAAAGAATCTGAAGGCCTTGATTCGGAAAACCAACTTCATATGCGTCAGGATACGTTAAGAGCCATGCTACGTTCCTAGGATCATGAGGCGGCTGAATGGCTCCCCGTTCTAATCCGATATAGCGCGCTGGCTTCTCAACATTAAGAAGCAAGTGTTCTATTTCAGGCCAGATTGAAGTCATCCTCGGGAAGTCCGTTCTCTTAAATCAACTTCATGAAGGATACTAGATACTTCACCTAACAACCTCATATCTTCGCATATGCACATTCAGAACAAGGCCAACAGCAACGAAACTAGTAAGGCTTGATGAGCCCCCGTAAGAAACAAAAGGTAAAGGTATTCCAGTTATAGGCATGATACCTAGGGTCATACCGACAGATTGGAACATCTGGAAAACGATCATAGTCAAAACTCCTACGCAGATTAGTGTCCCTAGAAGGTCAGCTGATTTTTTTGCTGTCCTCCAGCATCTCCATATCACTACACCAAATAAGCTTAAAATTGCCACAGCGCCGATAAATCCTAATTCCTCTCCAACAACCGAGAAGAGGAAGTCAGTATGCTGCTCAGGAACGAACTCNCCACGCGTTTGTTGNCCCTCTCCGTATCCCTGACCTCGAAGACCACCAGACCCAATAGCTATTTGAGCTTGTGTCTGTTGATAAGCCGCTTCTGTTTGACTAGAAGCTGGATCGATAAACGAAGTTAGACGATCTCTTTGGTAGTCCTGAAGTAAACCTGTACTCCAAATAACTGCTATACCGGCGATACCTACTACTGTCATGAGGACTATATGACGAGTTTGAGCCCCACCGACGAGTAGCATCCCCATCGTTATCGCGACAAATACGAGCGCAGACCCAACGTCAGTTTCTAGAAGAATTAAACCGAGGGGAACAGAAGCAAGGAGAAGTGAATTTAAGATTACCCTCTCATTTAGATAACCATCAAAGCGTTCGAGGTAACTTGCCAAAGCGAAAATAAATGCGACTTTACAGAATTCTGAAGGCTGGAGTTGGAATTGACCAAATTCAAACCAAGCCCTTGTTCCATTTCTTTCTACACCTAGAGGTGTTAAAACGAGAAGAAGCAAGAAGTTCGATCCCCAAAATACTGTTGGAACTAAATCCCTAAGACGCCTATAGGGAATCGACGATGTCACCAACATGAGTAGAGTTCCTGTAACTACAAACAAAGTATGGCGCGATAAATAACTCTTATCGTACATTGTTGGGTCGCTACCCCTCGTAGCACTATAAACCATCAGGACACCTGTTACCCCAAGGGCTAGACAGCTTAAAATCAGTGCGAGATCAATATGAAGCCATGGAGAAATAGGGTTTCCAGTCGGATTTAGCGATGATCTCTTTCTTGGCCAACTTAGATCGCTCATCTCAATCTCCTGAACCGATACTATTAGTTTCTGCGATTGCCTCTACCTCAGTAGAAGGCTCTTGAAGCTCTTTCGCCAGCTGACGTGCTGCTTCATCTGCTTCAGCGACACTCAGAAATCTAGGAATGATACCATACGCTATCTGTTCGAAATAACGTCTTACAACTGGAGCCGCTACCGCTCCACCAAATCCAGCTTCTTCTAAAATGACGACAGCAACGTATTCGGGTTCAGGATTTGGACCCCAACCTACGAATAATGCGTAGTCAGCAATTAGGGCATCTAAGCTCTGCTTTTCGGATGTCCCAGTTTTTCCAGATACTGGCCAATCTTCATGTGGGAAATTGAGAAATGCAGAATAGGCAGTTCCCTCTAGACCATTATCCGTTCTTCGCCATGTGGTAACTGCGGCAAGCCCATCAATAATCGGTTGAGCAATGGCATCTGGAAGGTAAAGTTCGCGCGTTACCCTCGAATTATATTGGACTTCAGTTTCTCCAGTAATGGGATTTATTGTTCGAAGCCCAATATTAGGGGCGTACAAAGTTCCCCCATTTATTAGTGCCGCGTACGCGTTCGCTATCTGTAATGGTGTAGCTAGCACATCTCCTTGCCCAATTGATGTGTTTAACGTGTCACCTGTTAGCCATTTATCGGTTAAGAATGCCTCTGGGTTCTTCCTGTAAGCTTCCCGACGTGAATCCGGAGTAGGGATTCTCCCTCCATTCTCATTCGCTAATGTAATGCCGCTCGGGACACCAAAACCAAAATATTTGGCAGCTACTTGAGGGGACTCTAAATCGAATCCTGGAAGAATATCAAAATGAGTAGCAAGATTATAAAAGTAGGTATCAGACGAATACGTAAGCGCTAATCGAAGATCCACTTCACCATACGCAGCGGCACCTGCATTCTGAAACTCACATGTCCCACCTTCACAAGTAGGGATTGTGTATACGCCTTCATCTAAATACATCGAATTTACACCAAGTATTCCCCTAGACCCTATCAATCCTGTATCCAAAGCCGCATAGGCAGTAAATGGCTTGAAAGTTGACCCCGGAGGATATGTTCCTTGGATAACCCTATTGAGCAGAGGAAGGCTATTTCCAGGGTCAATTAGGTCGTCAAATTCATCTTGACTTATACCTGAAACAAACAATTCAGGATCATAAGTCGGGAATGAGGCCATAGCAAGCACTGAGCCATCTTGAGGGTTCATCACAACCATTGCACCTGCAGGCGCTTTATAGATGATGACTCCTTCCTCTTCAAATTTTGTAGGTTGCTGACGAGCAATGTCTAATCCGTCTTTCAAATACTCTTCTGCCATTGCTTGAAGGTCGATATCAATAGTTAGCTGAACATCGCTTCCTGCTCTTGCTGGAATCTCTTCTACAATTTCAAGAATATTGTTGAACTTGTCTACGACAACTGTCTTCCTCCCTGGAGTACCTCGCAAAGCGTTTTCATAAAAAAGCTCAATACCTGCTTTCCCGATCTCATCATTGGCAAGATACGTCTTTTCAGCACTTTGAACTTGAACGATTTCATCTTCACTCAAGCTCCCGACATACCCCAACAAATGAGCAGCCAAAGTACCGTATGGGTAGTCGCGGACCGTCACTACAGTCGTTCCAACCCCAGGCCATTTGTAGGAATACTCTGCAAGATACACTTGGAGTTCTTTTGAAATATCTGAAACTACAGGAACTTTAGCGAATGGCCCATAACGATCTGACTCATACGCATCCTCAATTTGAGCTACTTTTGTTAATTGCCCGGAAAGGCTGATCTCCTTNGCAAGATCGAAAAAAAGNTCATCCAATTTTGATGAGCGAACAGTTGCCATCTCCTCCTTATCAATTGTGACNACGATTGATTNCCTATTATCAACAAGGANCCGACCGTTCACATCTAGNATNCTTCCTCTTGGNGCTCTCTCAATAATTTCTTCAGTTGTNTTNTCCTGAACTCTTTCGATGAACTCAGTTTCTTTGATAATTTGCAGATACCACAAACGCGCAACNAGCGGTATAAATANAGAAATAGCTACAGCGCCTAAGATACCTAGCCGTAAACGCCTTGAACGATCAANCCCTCTTAACCTATTCATTTTTCNTCANCACTCAAAATCATTTTCACACTAGCCTTCGATCGAAACCAACCGNANTAATCCGCNTAGCACCGAATGCCCACGCCATCATTAAATGAACTGGAACNATAAGTAAGCCGGTATATAGGCTTGAAATTACAAGTATTTTNCCAAAATTNCGATTGTATAAATTNGGTTCTGCTATNAGTTCTCCGAANGTCACNAANAAAACAAGNCCTANAGTAACTGCAGCTACAGAGATTGTTATCCTTATNATCCACTCAGCCTCATCTGACAAGAAGACTGCTATCTGCCCNAGAAGATANCCGACNATTGCGTACGTCAGNGCGTTTAANCCTAGAGGAGTTGCTAGATAGAAGTCATAGAACANGCCGCTAGTAAATCCAACTATCGCNCCGCTTGTCGGACCTCCGTACCAACCGGCAGCTATTGCTGAAGCAAGAAGNAGNTCTGGCATNACTCCAAAGAATCGCATAGAAGAGAANAATTCCAGCTGAAGTAAAAGGAGAAATAANAGNACAATACAGTTCTTTAGTACTGCGACACCCATTCTTTCACTCCATNCTCGGCGGTTGATACAGAACGACCGTTACGAAATCGAGATTATTCATCTCACCAGTTGGCTCTACTAATAGNTCTTTTTCTAGATTTACTTCATCNGGCACAACTTCAANAACTGAACCGACTGCGAAACCTTCAGGATATGGNCTTCTGTCTAGCCCGCTAGTTACTAGAATACTTCCTACTTCTACAGGTGCCCCTATCGGAATTCCGTCAATAACTCGCATTGGCTGGTCAANNCCGTTACCAGTAAGGATTCCAATTTCTTTAGTNCCGATAGCAAGAACGCCTATGTTGACAGTTGGGTCNGTGATCAACCGAACGCGCGAATCNCGAAGNCCAGGATTCTCAATTCGGCCTATCAGNCCACCAGTTGAGATNACAGGCATCCCTTCTCTTATNCCACTCTGTGTGCCCTTATTAATCTCAAGTATATAGGGATCAAAATTNGAGACTGATCCAGCTGTCACCTCTGCAACTACTGTTTCTTGCCCACCAAGCCCTTGAAGCCCTANCTGTGTTCTAAGAGCTTCTAGNTCGTTTACAGCTNCTTCATTGGCTATACGGTAACTTAACAGCTCATCTANTTGTCGCCTTAACAACGTATTCTCACGCTCTAATTCNTCTCCATTNGAGAATGATTCCCAANCATCACCNACTGGGCTAAACACAATATTGGCNAGAGATCTAAATGGTTGAACGATNANAATCCCNGCTTTTTTTAAGTTTCCGACTGGAGCATAACCTCTTGCATCTAATGAAATCAGGGTGACGGAGGTAAGGATAAGAAGAGCNAGAGNAAATCGAGAGCCACTATATCTTCGTGGCACAGCCATANAGCAACAACCTTAGACCTAGACCTGTGAAGAGGAGAAGAGAACCCCTTTTAGGGAATCGAAGGANTCTAAGGATTTCCCTGAACCCAACGCTACAGCATGGAGNGGTTGAGGTGAGATACAAACNGGCATCCCAGTNTCATGCGCTAAGCACTCTGGCATACCGTGTAGGAGTGCNCCACCNCCAGCAAGCATGATTCCCTTCTCCATAATGTCAGCNGCTAGTTCCGGTGGGGTAACGTCCAAAGTCATNTTAACTGCGTCNATNATAGCTGATAACGGCTCNGCNATTGCTTCNCGGATNTCAGAGCTTGANGTAACNATCGTTTTCGGTAATCCAGTNATTAAATCACGNCCTCGCACTTCGGCGTANAGCTCTTCNGTNACCCATGCACTTGCCANNTTNATTTTCANNTCCTCNGAAGTCCTGATACCAAGGGCAACACTGTATTCTTTTTTGATGTANTGGACAATAGAGTTGTCAAGCTCATCTCCNCCNACACGNACTGACTTATTCGCTACCACACCACCCAANGAGATGACNGCCACTTCTGTCGTNCCACCNCCGATATCNACTATCATGTTTCCNCTAGGTTCTTGGACTCTCATNCCCGATCCAATTGCNGCTGCCATAGGCTCCTCGATNATGTAAGCCGGCTTNCGTGCTCCAGCAAATTCAGCAGCTTCCTGAACAGCNCGCTGCTCAACTCCTGTNATNCCAGATGGGACGCAGATCACCATTCGGGGCTTAGCNAGNCTNCTTTGGTGNACTTTTTCNATAAAGTGCCGAAGCATCTGTTCNCACATNTCAAAGTCCGCTATNACTCCATCTCGTAAGGGCCTTGATGCCCTAATGTGATCNGGTGTTCTNCCAATCATTCTTTTTGCATCTGTTCCAACTGCAAGAGCNGATCCATCTCGAATGTCAATTGCGACCACGGAGGGNTCATTTAGCACAATTCCNTCGCCGCGAACATANACGAGNGTATTAGCAGTNCCGAGGTCAACTGCCATATCTCGACCCATAACTCCGAGTATTGAAGCCATATNTTTTACCGTTCGTTTCNAAAGATTCTTNTNTGCANAGCNNANATTTTANCGAGCAAGCANGCTTANTCAAATCTCCGCTTCTTCTAGTGTAGNAGGNGATGNTAAAAGTGCAATCCACCTATGGAAATTGCAGNATTANTCAAAAAAGATNCCTATNTCTCTNTGAGCAGATTCTGCNGAGTCTGANCCATGAACAAGGTTTTCNGTAAACAGTGCGCTNAAGTCTCCACGTATTGTTCCTGGTTCAGCNTCGGCGGCATTTGTCGCCCCCATCATTTTNCTNACTATTTCCCAGGTGNCNTCAGGNCCTTCNACGACCATCGCTACAGAATTAGACCTTCCGATAAACGCTACTAGATCATCNTANAAGGGCTTTCCTACATGTTCTGCGTAATGAAGAGCNGCTATGTCTGGGGTGATCGTCAACATTCTCATCGAAGATATGCTNAGACCTTTTTCTTCAAANCGTGAAATNATTTTNCCGACTAGNCTTCNTTCNACTGCATCGGGTTTGCAAAGTACTAAAGTTTGGTTCATACAGNAGATTTTATCGTTTCATNGNGGGAACGAGNCTATCATCCTNGGTTTGCTAGANACGCCTCTCTNANCGCCCCGACNANATATAAAGATCCNGTACCCATTACGACATCTTCTGGNTCAGCGTNNGANAGNGCNAAGNTCAGNGCNTCTTTGGGGTCGGTTNTTACNTCTACTTTATTAGNAACNTTCTTAGCTGCTGNTGCTANGTCGTTCGCTGCCATNGCTCGNGGTGNNGNAGCTTCAGTGCATATGANNANTCCAGCTTCNTCTGCTTCTAANCAATCCAGCATCCATTCAGCATTCTTCTCTTCCGTCATNCCAACTATTANGATNAATTTNCCNTCGNCTGGGAAACTCTNGTTAAGCGTTTGTNNAGCTGCTTCTGCNCCNGGNGGNTTATGGGCNCCATCNACGACTACAAGNGGATTTGATCCTAGNANTTCAAACCGNCCTATTATNCTTACCTGTTCGAATCCGNTTTTGACTACNTCGTCAGGTANCGGTGTTTCNANAAATGCCTCAGCNGCNGATAAGGCTANTGCTGCGTTAAGNCCTTGNTGCTCNCCATGNAGAGGGAGGTANATATCTTCATATTTTCGNGATTGANTNNTCAAGGTTAAATGCCTTCCTCCTACAGCTAGNTCGTTAGATANNACTGAGAAATCTTGGCCTCTTCTNTAAATTATNTCTGGTTGTTCATCAGTGAATATTGCGTCTAATTTATCGTCAACTTCGCCTAAGCAAAGAATGCCATCTTTGCGGATAATACCTGCTTTTTCTCGCGCTATTTTTTCTCGCCAACCTTCTGCTCCATCTGTATGGTCATAATCNACATTNGTNATNACNGAGACNNNTGGATTNCCNATATTTGTTGCGTCATATCGGCCCAACATACCTACCTCTATTACTGCGACATCAACTGCTGCATCGGCAAAGGATCTGAATGCAACCGCCGTGACTAGTTCAAACCAGCTTGGGCTGAAGTCTAGATGAAGCTCTGCCAACGATAACGCATAGACATTTTCCGCAAACTCCTCTTCACTTATTGGTTCTCCATTAATGTGAATTCGTTCAGTGATTGAAGCAACGTGGGGAGAGCCGTAGAGGCCTGTTGATAATCCAAGAGCGCTTAAGAGCTCCGCAATCATAGCTGCAGTTGAACCTTTCCCGTTTGTCCCTGTGATGTGGATCGTTGGAAAGTCCTCGTGTGGATTACCAATCGTCTCGAGTAAGATTCTCATCTGGCTTAGGGAAAGCCCGTCAATTTTCTCTAGGGTTAATCTTCTATTTATNTGATTATCGAGATANTCGAGTGCTTCATTTATCAGCATCTTTGTAATGTATCGCCCTAAGAGGCAGCTAAGCCGCTCTCCCCCCGAAGGATTAGCTCGGGTTCCATTTTCTTTCGAACGACGTCTTCATTAATGACGCAGGTAAGAACGTCATCGCGACTTGGAAGGTCATACATCACTTCTAGAAGCACGTCTTCCAGAATAGAACGAAGCCCTCGAGCGCCTGTTTTGCGCTCTAAAGCGAGTTCAGCAACTGCATCCAGAGCATCATCAGTGAACTCTAAATCAACATTTTCAAATCCAAAATACTTTTTATATTGCTTAAGAAGAGCATTTTTNGGTTCGGTTAATATTCGGACGAGCGCATCTGTTTCAAGATTTCCTACCGCTCCCACAACAGGCAGGCGACCTATAAACTCAGGTATTAGGCCATACTTTACAAGATCTTCTGGCTGAACTTCAGAATAGAGGGCCGTAAGGTCCTTATCTAAGGTCTGTCGAAGATCAGCAGCAAAACCAACGCCAGTGTTTCCTATTCTTTCTTCAATCACATCATCAAGTCCAGCAAATGCGCCGCCACATATAAATAATATATTTCTTGTATCGATCTGGAGAAACTCTTGATGAGGGTGCTTACGTCCGCCTTGAGGAGGAACTGACGCCAATGTTCCCTCAAGGATCTTGAGTAAAGCCTGCTGGACTCCTTCGCCAGAGACATCCCGTGTTATTGATGGATTCTCGCTTTTTCGGGCGACCTTATCGATTTCATCAATGTAGATAATTCCCATTTCGGCTTTCTTGATATCTAGGTCAGCAGCCTGAATAAGTTTCAAGAGAATATTCTCTACATCTTCACCCACATACCCCGCTTCGGTTAAAGCTGTAGCATCTGCTATGGCGAAAGGGACATTCAACATTCGAGCCAAGGTTTCCGCCATAAGCGTTTTCCCGCAACCGGTTGGCCCGATAAGTAAAATATTGCTCTTAGAAAGCTCTACATCGTCTTCTTTGCTTTCGCCCACTTGCACTCTCTTGTAATGGTTGTAAACAGCAACTGAAAGTATCCTTTTTGCCTGTTCTTGACCAACAATGTAATCATCAAGAAAGTTATTGATTTCATTGGGCTTAGGAAGTTCCTCGAATCCTAATTCGACGGGTGATGCGAGTTCTTCGTCAATAATCTCATTACAGAGGTCAATACATTCATCACAGATATAGACACCGGGGCCAGCGATTAGTTTTTTGACTTGCTTCTGTGATTTACCACAAAAGGAGCACTTGAGGAGCTCGCCGCCTTCACCGAATTTTGCCATTTCCTCCCCTAACCATTTTCAACAGCGGTTATTGGCCCACTGTTATCTACTTCACCTCGAGATTCGATTACTTCGTCAATGATCCCATACTCTTTTGCCTCGTAAGCATCCATTATATTGTCACGGTCTGTATCTGTTTGTATCTTCTCTATCGATTGACCTGTGTGAGCTGCTAATACTTCTTCAAGTTGGTTCTTAAGCCGCTGAACTTCCCTTGAAGCGATCTCCAAGTCGGATACTTGTCCTTGNGCTCCNGCGTATGGCTGATGNATNAGAATNCGTGAATGNGGTAAAGCCAAACGCTTTCCNCGTGTTCCAGCCGCTAGAAGNACNGCNGCNGCTGCNACNGCCTGCCCNTAGCAAATGGTTGCAATCTCCGGTTTGATATAGGACATAGTNTCGTATATNGCAAATACCGAATTNATNTTNCCTCCAGGAGAGTTGATGTAGAGACTTACATCTTTATCTGGATTNTCNGACTCTANATGGAGAAGTTGNGCACAAACCAGATTTGCAATTCCATCGTCAATGGGAGTTCCAATAAAGATGATATTCTCTTTTAACAGCTTCGAGTAAAGGTCATATCCCCGTTCACCGCGATTTGTTTGCTCCACGACGGTAGGGACAAGGTAGTTGTTGGGGGCGTTACTCACTTTGTTCTTCTTCCTCGGAATCAATAGTAGTTGATTCCTCNTCTACATTTTCGNTCATATTCTCTTCTTTGTCTTGGTTCTCTAAGAAAAGAAACNCTTCTCNCTCAATAGGATTCCCGTCTGGGTCTATGATTTCAACGTTTTCTTGGAGATATTNCATCGCTTTCTGTTTNAGNAAATCAGCTTTNAGAGTTAACATNTGCCCGTTTTCGTGGAAAATCTCCANAAGTTGNTCCTNTTGCTGATTAAAGTGCTCNGCCAGNTTACTNATTTCNGAATCTANNTCTANCTGTTCNACCGATATGTTTTCAGCAGCTAGCAACAGCCCTGAGTGCTAGNTCTATTTTAACCACTTTCGANGCAGGCTCTTTCATATTNTCTGCTAAGGCTTCTANNTCTTGGCCCGTNGCTGCNAGAAACTGTTCAAANTGCATTCCTTGCTGGGCCATNCTCATTGCCATTTCTTGTAACTGCTGNTGNATCTGCTCCTGNACCAGAGTNTCTGGAGGGTCTTCGACAACAAGTTCAGCGAGTTCNGAACCAATNTCTTCTATTAGGAGATTCGCNGATTGTTGTTTTTTTGCTTCNTCGATCCTNTTTCTCGTATCTTCNGTCANAAGNTCNACTGTTTCGAATTCTGTCATCTCAGNAANAAATTCNTCANTAAGNTCAGGNAGTTTCTTCTCCTCNACTTTCTTNACTAAAGCACGGAANGANAGAACNGCGCCTTCTTCATTNGGGTGGTCGCCTTCAAATTCTATTANTTCCCCNACNTTTGNTCCCATTAGNCCTTCNTTGATNGANTCAACTATGAATCCAGACCCTATCTCATAGGTGAAATCGTCGGCGGTTAGACTNTCTTCAGGNTCTCCNTCTTGTNATCCGGATAGGTCCATAGTAACNAAGTCGCCNGANGNAGCTGGNCGTCCNACTTCTTCCCGTTCGGCCGCCTGCTCTCTCAAANTATCTATNTGGCTATTTATCTCNTCTTCAGTAGCNCCAANNNGAGGAAGNGTNATTGTNANATCTTTNTANCCTTCCACTTCAACAGATGGCCGAGTANCNACTANTGCTTCNAANCANAGNGGNCCAGACTCTTCNCCTTCAATAATAGTTACNTCGGGNTGGTCGATTGTGTCCACNTCNTGNNTAATNACTGCACTGCGATAGTTCNTCCCNACCANTTCGTTCAAAGCTTCACTTCGGGCGTANTCTTGTCCGAATTTNGCTTCNAGNACTTTTCGAGGAACACGNCCGGGNCGAAANCCTGGAAGGCTNACGTCTTTNGAGATTTTTTTGAACGCNANNTCTATGGCTTCATCNACNTCTGATTCNTCGACTTCAACCGTTATCTTTACTTTGTTATCTTCTAGCTGATCTACAGAACTTGCCACAGGCCGAAAGTNTANCGGTGTAGAACGCACTCCCCTACCCTTTATCTCTTCTAGTTTTCTGGATACTGTATTTTGGNCAATGTTCGTGTANTATTTGGAGTCTGCGGGTGTAGTTCAACGGCTAGAACCTCAGCCTTCCAAGCTGATGATGGGAGTTCGATTCTCCTCACCCGCTCTTTNTGCCNCACNNGAATANNGCNATAAACTAGGTCTTTGTTTTTCACNCAAGTAGACTTCTNTCGTGTCATCNAAATTCGTGGGTATAGCTGGTGGNAGTTGTTCTGGGAAAACAACTNTNGTTAANACNCTTGTCGAAGCNTTTGACGGGATCTGTTTCAACAATAGCTTTCGATAGCTACTACCNCGATCAGGGGCATATGNCTTTAAGCGAGNGNGNGCNNGTTAANTANGACCATCCNGATTCNCTCGATGTTGAATTATTTGTAAGCGATATACAGTCTCTTCGAGANGGAAACTCTATTGATACNCCGNTTTATGATTTNTCTACTCATACANGGAGCANCGNNTCANNAATTGTNNCNCCCNCAGATTTAGTNGTGTTGGATGGAATNCTTTTACTAGCNTTNCCAGAGATTANNGNTCTNTTGGATTTAGCCGTCTTTATTGAAGCTNCGGAAGAAANNAGNTTCAACCGGCGAATACCGCGAGATATTNAAGANCGAGGAAGNACTGCAGAGCAATCNTCNGCNCAGTTCAAAGAGACNGTTCANCCAATGCACAAACGTTTTGTNGCGCCTTCNATANNCCACGCAGACCTTGTTATTNATGGTGAGCANANTCCNCAGNTTTCATTANNTNAGATNACTTCTNCCNTTTATNGCCAAAATTAATTTGNCNCTTCCCCATCCCCTAGTTCCTCTTCCTCTCCCTCTCCNTCTNCCTCTCCTNNGATTTCTCCNCCAAGNGCTNCGATTATCTGATCAAGGTAGATNTGNGANCCCANCTTNGTNAGGTGCACTCCATCTCGTGCGAAGTATTCAGGGAAATCGTTTGATGCGCTTCTCCAGTCTACGAGAATTGCATTTTCATAGAGAGGTATAGCGTTGTCGAGCACGCTATTAACCCTACTTTCCCATGGTTTTGGCACTCTGGCATTTAGCACAACGACTAGCTCAGCATCTCCAAGAATTTCGAATGTACTTGCTATAAGGTCTTCATCGATAACCCCGTTACTTCCCAAATGTATGACTATCGCTTCACCAAGAAGTTCTCGGCTCTTTAAATCTCTTAGGATTCTTGGAGCTTCGTTCCATTGTCGTGCAACTTCTGCTTCGACATTTGCATTATCTGCCAATATGGACATTCTTTCGGCGAACACTACATCCAAATCTTTAATGGAGGCATTAGTGACTGCGCCCTTCATTATTGAATCCCCGAGAAATGTCACTCGGTCATAAAATACTTTGAACTCTGGGGCTTCTACCAATGGAAGCAATTCCGCCCAGATTGAATTTTCAACGTTAACTGTTTCTACGAAAGCGGCTATGTCGAAACTTTCCATTGGGTCTGCTTCAGGAGGGGCAGTTTCTGGTTCCTGTTGTGTCACTGGTTCTGGAGTTGGGGTTGGGATAGGCGTTGCGGTCGGAACGGGGGTTGGGGATGGCGCGATTTGTTCCTGCGTGGTTTCTTCTTCAACTTGCTCTTCAGCCGTATCGTCCGTGATCCATTCAGCCTGGACTTGCTCAAGGGTTATAAAACATCCAATGAGCGCCAGAACTATAGCGGCGAGCTTTCCAAATGATACCTTTATCTTCGTCATGGAGAGGGCTGACCGAAGTGAATCCAGGAATCGCTTTTCTCGGATAGGGCGCTCAATGAATTGGTAGCTAATTTCAACAATGACCAGCGTGACAATAATGCGGACTAAAAACAGTTGCCATCCGTCAATGTCAACGTCAACACGTGGGCGGGTCAGCTGGAAAACTGGCCAGTGCCACAGATAGAGACCATAGGACCTTTTCCCAATCCATTGCAGCGGTCTGATTCCTAGAATTTTGCTTAATACGGATTGTGGGGTCACAGAAACTACAATCACTAACGCTGTTAGTGCTGAGGTTATTAGCATCCCTCCTCGAAATAAACTGTCTATGTAGGGGTAGAACAATGCATAGTGCATATTCGCCCAGATGAGCCCAGCTACCGAGGCAGAGCCAACTACGAAAACGAACGTTTTCGATAGTGCATTTGGTGTTGTAATAGCTGGCCTATTTGATTGCCATGGTCGCCACATGAAGGCAACCGCTGCTCCGATTAGCAGCGCTGATGCTCTTGTATCAGTTCCGTAATAGACACGCAAAGGGTCCGAAAAGGGTTCATATAATACCCACCGGAGAACTGATGATCCGATGATTCCGGCTATGACCAGTGCAAAAGTAAATCGCTTACCTGCGAGTGATAACATTCCCCATAGCAATAATGGCCAAATTAAGTAGAACTGTTCTTCTACCGCTAGGGACCAAAGGTGATGAAAGAAGTTTTTCCGTTCGAATCCATCCGTGTACGACACATCTTGAAAAATACTGAACCAGTTATAGATGTATCCGAGAGCTGAGAGAATCTCCCCTTTTGTTGGAATGACGTCTCTAGCAGTCAGATAGGCAAGTGCTGTTGCGCCACCTATGTAGGCAATGAGGGCGGGAAATAGTCTTCTAGCTCTTCTGTTCCAAAAACGTTTTATATCTATCCGTTGATTTGATTCGTACTCTCCTAAAAGGAGAGCTGTGATGAGGTAGCCACTTATAACGAAGAAGATTTCTACTCCGAGAAAGCCGCCCGAGAATCTAGTTATTCCGGAGTGGTACGCTATCACCGCAACCACTGCGATCGCACGTAAACCATCTATCCCTGCGTTATACGGGACGTAAGAAGCCGATTTCGGACTATCGGAACCAGAGAGATCTGCTTTCTCAGAGGATTCGCGGCTATTGGTCATATATCGAGAGTACTCCGAATGAACTGAGATTTACGCGCTAGCGTCCTCTAAGAGGACTCTTGGCGTTCGAGGAATTCGTATACTTCAAGCATGTCAACGCCTGGAAAACGGGAGAAGCTCTTCGCAGGCAAAGGAAGTCCTGACGTGACGTTACTACGATCCCGAGCGGAAGGCCATGCTACACCCTGCCAGTGTTGTCTCACGCTGGCTCTTGGAGTGTTGCAGCACTCTTTGTCGGGGCATTGTGAGGTTGAGAATCTTTTCGTATCGCTTCCTCTAAACCATTTGGCTTGGTCAGCCGTGGTTCCAACAGTAACAGCGTGATGCGGAACCCTGTCCGCTTCGACATGAGTTACGCACCAGTATTGTCCGTTGGGTGTATCCGTATATTGGTAGTGGAGGGACAATGAATCTTGCGTATGAAATGCTTGCCGCGTTCCCCAATTCCTACATAAATGTTCGCCTTCTATGGTTCCATCTATTCCGCGTGGGAGAGGAACGCCGTCATTTTCATAGGCTTTCCAGACGACACCTTCATCATCAGATCTGAGGAAATGTAACGTAACGTCGAGATGTTCAGTCGCTAGATTCGTCAAACGGTGTCCGGCCATCTCGTATGAGATATAGAAGATTTCCTGCAGGTCCTCAACTGAAATATCCATTGACTTATAAGCGCTTTGCAAGAATTTTACTGCAGGTTTTTCAGGGGCGAGAATCGCACCAGCGAAATAATTTGACTCAACTCTCTGTCGAAGATAGTTGCCGATATCGTCTGCGACTTCATGTTTAAGCGCATAGTGGCCCAATGTTTGTAGGACAACTGATCTAGACGCTCTTGTAGATAAATCATTTCGTTGAGGGATATATATTACTTTTTCTCTCTGATCTGCTATTGACCTTGTTGAATGTGGAATATTTTCAGCTCTTCTAACAGTAAAACCGAAATATTCACACACATCCATAAGTATTCTCTCAGATACAGGTCCTGAACCCGGATACTTGACGGCTTTGAGAACTCCGCTAGCCAATTCTTCTATTTCGCGATAGTAGTTATTTTTTCCACTCATTTCTTGGCGTAAATCCCTGTTAGAATATCTTGCAATATTCTTGGGTGTATTGGGGTTGGTAATCGTAAGGGCAGTGTCCTCTTCTAATGCGGTATAGAGTCCAATGATATGTTCAAGGATTTCGTCGGGCATCCGAGTTGATGGACGTATGTATGGAAGTTTTCTTTCCTTATTGTGGGGATCTTCCTGTAATCGTTTGAGTCGAATTTCAAGTTCTGCTCTTCGGTTCGGTGGCTCTGGATCTAGAAGGTCAGCAGGTGTGCAGTCAAGCACTGATGCTAAATCCCGAACCAGACTTACCCGAGGTTCTGCTAAGCCATTTTCAAGTTGTGAGAGATACGGTGCTGGCTTGGAAACAAGAGATCCTAACTGCGCGAGCGTGTAGTTGTTGCGCTTTCGAAAGTGTTTTAACCGTTGTCCAAAGACCAGTGAGTCCATGCGGTCTCCTTTTGAATGTTTTTCGTGATAAAAGCATAGCTTTTTTTATGATAATTTTTACATTTATTATTTTCTACATAATTTTAATAATAATTAGCCATTAAATAGGTTGATTTTTGGGTACTCATCCTGCATTGTAGATAACGCACATAGAACCCCGGTGTGCCAGATACAGGAGTTATCGATCATGTCTAAATCCTTTGATGAGCAAGTTGAAGAACTATCCCAAGATTGGGAGCAAAACGAACGCTGGAAGGGAGTAAAGCGCGACTACAGCGCTGAGGAAGTGATTAACCTTCGCGGGTCTATACAAGTCGAACACTCGCTCGCTCGCCACGGGGCAGAAAAGCTCTGGGAAAAGCTCAATGCAAATGCTTACACCCATGCCATGGGGGCGCTTACTGGCGGTCAGGCCATCCAAATGGTTAAGGGAGGGCTTGAAGCCATATACCTTTCCGGGTGGCAAGTAGCTGGAGATGCAAATCTAGCAGAGCAGGTTTATCCGGATCAGAGTCTCTACCCTGCAAATTCAGTACCTACGGTGGTTCGAAGAATAAATAACGCTCTTCGTCGAGCAGATCAAATTGAATGGAGCGAAGGAAATCGCGATCGTGACTGGATGGTCCCGATTGTTGCTGATGCAGAAGCAGGTTTCGGAGGTCCTCTAAATGCGTTTGAACTCATGAAGTCCATGATTGAGGCTGGAGCTGCAGGCGTCCACTGGGAAGATCAGTTAGCTAGTGAAAAAAAATGCGGTCACATGGGTGGGAAGGTACTCGTGCCCACGCAACAACACGTTCGGACGCTTACTGCCGCCAGATTAGCTGCGGACGTAATGAATGTTCCTTCTCTCGTGGTAGCTCGAACAGACTCATTAGCTGCAACGCTTCTCACAAGTGATATTGATGAGCGGGATCAACAATTCTGCACGGGAGAGCGATCAAGCGAAGGGTTTTTCCATGTAGAAAACGGAATGGATGCCGCTATCGCCCGCGGTCTCGCTTACGCCCCATACGCTGACCTTGTTTGGTGCGAAACAAGCACTCCGGACCTAGAGGAAGCTCAGCGTTTCGCTGACGCAATGCATGCTGAATACCCTGACACAATGCTTGCCTATAACTGTTCTCCATCGTTTAATTGGAAAGCAGCTCTTGATGATGCAACTATCGCCGCTTTCCAAAGAGAACTAGGTGATATGGGGTACAGATTCCAATTCATAACTCTTGCTGGATGGCATGCGCTAAACGCATCCATGTTTGAGCTCTCTCAGGCGTACACGGAAAAGGATATGACAGCATATGTGGAACTACAACAACGTGAATTCGCTATGGAAGACAGTGGATATAGCGCTACTAGGCATCAACGAGAAGTCGGGGCCGGTTACTTTGACCAAGTTGCCACTGTTATCTCCGGAGGAACTGCAAGCACCCTAGCGCTCAAAGGAAGTACGGAAGAAGAACAATTCTGAATCTGAATTGAATTCCTACTAGGTTAAAGAAAAGCGAATCACCATATCTAGGAGAAGGAATGGGCGAAACGAGAATAACCACGGGTGCATTAGAGATTGATCAGGCCCTTTTCGATTTTGTTGCAACCTCGCTTCTACCTGGGTCCAACCTAGATGAGGGTGACTTCTGGGTTAATCTAGAAAGCCTTCTCAAGGAATTTGGACCTCGAATGGAACAGCTCCTCCGGGTTCGTGACGATTACCAAAGCCAGATAGACGACTGGCACATAAGCCGTCGGGGAGAACCTCACGACCATGAAGCGTATGCCAGCTTCCTCAATGAGATTGGCTATGTTCAAGATCGACCAACCTCTGTTCAGGTAAATACCAAAAATGTAGATCCAGAAATTGCTAGTGTCTCCGGCCCACAGTTGGTTGTTCCGGTTGACAATGCTCGCTATGCAATAAACGCTGCGAATGCGAGATGGGGAAGCCTATACGACGCCCTGTATGGAACTGATGTCATCAGTGAAGAGAACGGAGCTAAAAAAGCTGGCCCCTACAATCCTGCCCGAGGCGCCAAGGTAATTGCATACGCTAGATCACTCCTTGACCGACACTTCCCACTTAACGGGCTTTCGCATGATGCATCTACCGGATACAAAGTTATAGATTCAGAGCTTCGCGTTTTTTCAGATGATGAAGAAGTAAACCTCATTGACCCTGAACAGTTCGTGGGCTTTATCGGCAGTCCAGCGAAGCCTGATTCAATATTTCTCAAAAAACATGGCCTTCATATAGAGATTGTTTTAAATTCTTCAGATCCTATCGGAGCTGATGATCCCGCCAACGTTGCCGATGTGATGGTTGAATCGGCTCTTAGTACAATTATGGATTGTGAGGATTCGGTTGCCACTGTTGATGCCGCCGATAAGATCCGAGCTTATGGCAATTGGCTTGGCCTCATGCAAGGAAATTTAGAAGTTGAATTCGCTAAGGGTGGTAAATCAGTCGTTCGAAAACTGGAAAGTGACACTTTTATAAGCGCTCCCGATGGATCTGAGAAGACAATACGACGTCGCTCTCTCATGCTTGTCCGAAATGTAGGGATGCACCTTATGACGGACATAGTAACTGTAGAGGGAAGAAAAATCCCCGAAACATTACTCGATGCGGTGATTACTGCACTTTGTGGAATTCACGACCTTGAGAAAGGTGGAGGAAATCAAAACAGTCCGCGTGGTTCTATCTACATTGTGAAACCCAAGATGCACGGCCCAGATGAGGTTGCATTAGCGGTTGAAATGTTTGACCGAATCGAAGACTACTTAGGACTAGGCCGAAACACCATCAAAATCGGGATCATGGATGAAGAACGTCGAACCTCCATAAATCTCCTGTCATGCATCGATAAAGCCAAAGAACGAGTCGTGTTCATAAACACTGGCTTCTTGGACCGGACGGGAGACGAAATTCACACAAGTATGGAAGCTGGGCCATTTGTCCCAAAGACAGAAATGAAAGCACAAGAGTGGCTGCAAGCGTATGAAGATATCAACGTCGACGAAGGCTTGGCAGCTGGCCTTCTAGGCCAAGGGCAAATCGGAAAAGGCATGTGGGCCAGACCTGATGATATGACAGACATGCTGAGAGAAAAGATAGGCCATCCGAAATCAGGTGCTTCTTGTGCATGGGTCCCTAGCCCTACAGCAGCTACTTTGCACGCACTTCATTATTTCGAAGTTGATGTTGCTGGTGTACAGGCCGACTTGGAAGGTCGTGAAGCCACGAATAGAACGGTTATGCTCACAATCCCCCTTCTCGAATCAGGGCGGGAATTGAGCCCGGATGAAGTTTCCTCTGAACTTCGTAACAACGTGCAGGGCATTTTGGGTTACGTCTCTCGATGGGTTGGTCAAGGCGTTGGGTGCTCGAAGGTTCCAGATATCAACGACATTCAATTGATGGAAGATCGGGCTACGTTACGGATCTCCAGCCAGCACATTGCTAACTGGCTGCACCATGGAGTAATTACCGATCAGGAAATTATTTCGACGATGGAAGAAATGGCTGCTTTCGTTGATGAACAAAACGCAGATGACCCCAAATACCAACCGATGTGTGGTGATCTTGATTCAAGTATCCCCTATCAGGCTGCACTAGCTCTGGTTTTCGAAGGTCGAGACCAAGCAAAC
>PAYW01000018.1 GCA_002715425.1 Actinomycetota bacterium
GACCAAGACGCGCCAGGTTCACGACGTCGTAAAAACAAAAGAAAAGAAAAATAGATATGGAATGGGTAGAAGTTCGCGGTGATGATGTTGCCGCAGCAGAAGAATTAGCACTAGATCAGCTCGGAGTAGCTCGAGAAGACGCAGAGTTTGAAGTAGTTACAGCTCCAGAGAATAAATGGCTTGGACTTAAAAAGACCGAAGCTCGTGTTCGTGCACGTGTAAAGCCTGCCGGTCCAAGATCAAAAGAAAATAATAACAAAAGAGGAAACAACCGAAAAAAACCACAAAATCGAAAAAAACAACAGCAAAATAAGAAAGACAATCAAAGTAATTCATCAAAACCCCCTAAAAATCAAGAGAAAAATACAGAAAACCGTAAGAAAAACAATGGAAAAAATACAAACCAAAAGAAAGTAAAGGCGGCGAAAATGGAAGAAAGAGAGCTTATGCCACTAGCAGAGCAGGAGCAGGCTGTTATTGAATTCTTGGATGGAATTATTAAAGGGTTTGACGTAGAAGCATCTTCAAACACTCATTTAGAAGAGGAAAGAATAATTGGATCAATCAATGGTGATGATGTCGGACTTCTGATCGGGCCTAGAGCAGGAACTCTTCTAGCGATTCAAGATCTTGCTCGAACTACTGTTCAACGACATGCAGCTGGAAGGCGAACAAATAGACTTTCAGTAGATGTAGGCGGTTACCGCGAACGGAGAAAAGCCTCATTGATTGAATTTACCCATCGTCAAATCGAAACCGTTAATGACTCTGGAGAGCCATTAGTGCTAGAACCTATGGGTTCAGCTGACAGAAAAATTATTCACGATGCAGTTGCCGACAATGATTCCGTGACTAGCAGCAGTGAAGGAGACGAACCTCGAAGGTATATCATAATTCATCCTGCCGTTTCAGAGTGAAAACACTATTTGAAACACTAGAAGAAGCACGAAAATATAAGTTTTTAGGGCCTTTACCGATTGAAAGTCATATAAGAAATGGTGAAGGGTTTCTAGAGGTATTAACAGGACTTTCTTTAAATGTTAACGCACCCCACACGTTGGTCGATATTGGGTCAGGAGGAGGTATCCCTGCTCTTGTAATAGCAGAAAAATATCCTCACTGGAACTTTCTATTGGTTGAACGAAAGGCAAAAAGAGCAAATTTTCTTTCCTGGGCTGTTGAAAATACAAAATTTGGAGAAAATATTGAAATATTTCTTGGTGAAGCTGAAATAGCTGCAAGGAATAGCGAATTTGAAGCAAAAGCGGACTTTGTCACGGCGCGATCGTTTGCTCCTCCACCTAAAACAGCTGAATGCGGGTGTCGATTTTTAAAAAAGGGAGGGCATATGGTTGTAAGTGAACCTCCAAAGGCTCAGAAACGTTGGCCTGCAGCAGATCTTTCCCTCTTGGGTTTAGTAGCAAGAGCAGTAAAACAACCAAATTATGGGACATTTCAGGTCTTAGAACTTACTCACTTTCCTGATCAAAAATACCCGCGAACTCCGAGGGCTATTAATAAAAAAGCCTTATGGTAAAACGTTTCACGTGAAACCTTACTTTCGATACATACAAATGTTTCACGTGAAACGCCTTGTTGAGATGTTAGGGGTTGACAAGGCGTTGTAGTGTAAACACTGTAGGAAGGGTTATCCCTCTAGGAGTAAGTGTGAACCAACAGGAATCAGGCAAATTGGACGACCTTTTTCCGGTCAACCTACATCCTTCCTCAACTAATGAATTACCCAGAATATTAGCGATAGCTAACCAAAAAGGAGGGGTGGGCAAAACTACGACTACGGTTAACCTAGCAGCCTGTATTGCTGAGTTAGGTTATCGTGTTTTGGTTGTTGATTTTGACCCTCAAGCAAATGCTACTTCAGCCCTTGGTATTGACCCTCGTTCCGTTGAAAAATCAATGTATGATGTCATCCTTAATGATGTTGATTTAAGAGACTGCATCATGAAATCCCAATGGGAGTCCCTTTCAGTTGCTCCATCCAATCTTGATTTAGCTGGGGCTGAAATAGAATTAGTGTCAGCATTTAATCGAGAGCGGTTGTTAGATGGCGCAATATCTTCAGTAATTTCAGATTATGATTTTGTACTTATTGATTGTCCTCCTTCGATAGGATTATTAACCGTTAATGCGCTTACTGCAGCATCTGAAGTACTTGTCCCTATTCAGTGTGAATATCTTGCTTTAGAAGGGCTTGGACAGCTCCTAAGCAATGTAGAACGTGTTAAAACTCACCTTAATAAAGATTTACATATATCTACGATTGCCTTAGTAATGTTTGATGCTCGAACAAAACTCGCTGGGCAAGTGGTGGAAGAAATACGTTCACATTTTGGAGAAAGGGTTTGTCAGCAAACGGTTCCCAGATCAGTTCGGCTTTCTGAAGCTCCTTCTTATGGACAACCGATAATTTATTATGATTCTTCATCGAGAGGGGCTATAGCCTATCGATCACTTGCAAAGGAGATTACTGGTGGCGCGTGAGAAAAAAGGTTTAGGAAAAGGCTTAGGAGCTCTTATCCCTTCAGAGGGAAACAGTGATGAAAAAGGTATTCGACTCGGAGGCCCAGGGTATAGAGAGCTACCCATAGGAGCCATAAAGGTTAACCCATACCAGCCTAGAGATATTTTTGATGAAGAAATGCTATCGAATTTAACGGCTTCTATTCGTGAAGTAGGAGTATTACAGCCGATTCTTGTGCGAACTAAAGATTCTGAGAGTTATGAACTTATCGCCGGTGAAAGACGCTGGCGGGCTGCAAAAAGAGCGGGCTTAAAGAACATACCCGCAATTATTCGAGATGTAGAGGATTTGACTTCACTTGAACATGCTCTCGTTGAAAATTTGCATCGACAGGATTTAGGGCCATTAGAAGAGGCCGCAGCTTTTCAACAACTTATTGATGATTTCGGTTTAAGCCAAGAAGCAGTTGGCCAACGTGTTGGAAAGAGCCGTTCTTCGATATCGAATTCTCTAAGATTGTTGCATCTTCCATCTTCTGTTCAAAATTATCTATTGTCTGGCGATATTTCTGCTGGCCATGCGAGGGCTTTATTAGCATTATCTTCCCGCCAAGAACAAGACCAGCTAGCACAACGAATTGTCAAAGAAGCTCTTTCAGTTCGCGATGTCGAAAAAATTGTTCGAGAAGGTTTATCTATCCAGAAGGGGAAACAGACGAAGAAAACAAAATCAGCTGCTGTCTTAGAAGTAGAACAACAACTGTCCGAGTATCTCAATACGATAGTGACTGTTTCTACTTCCGGGAAGCGGGGTAAGATATCTGTTGAATTTGCTGATTTGGATGATTTAGCTAGAATTTTTTCTGTTATTAAAGAAGCGTAGATCCATATATTTAAAGGGATTTTTTCAAATTTAACTCTAAACCCTAAAGTGAGAGTTTAGAGTTTAGAGTTGTTCAGAGCTTTTTATCCCCAACTTGGGGAAAACCCTGTGATTAGATAGTGAAAAATAGGTTCTGAACAGGGATTATACAATCATTAATACTTAAATGAATAAAAAAACTCATCCACACACATTATTCGGAGTTTTTCTCTTCTACATATGGTTCGGTTAACCATGAAACAATGGCATCAGCAGCTGTTGCAGCTAAATCTGGTCCATGAGCAATTAGGTCGCTAGTAGGACCGACACAAAGAACTATTGCTGGCATTCGTGTTTCTCGCAAAACTTGATTCGCCCTTCCGACTGTTTCAAGTTCTGTGCCAAGAATCGGAAGAAATCGTTCATGAAGAGTATTAGCAAGAGAAACACCTCCAGGCGAAGTATAACGTTGATTTGAAAAGTACGAGATTGATCTTAAATCCTGAGAAGAGCTAGTGATTCCAAAATACAAATCAACGTCAAGAGAATTACTTAATTGAGCATGTTGATGCTCGTCATAGTGAGAAATTACCTCTACGCGTAAATTTCTAGCAGTTAATTCTCTTGAGAATTCATTAATAATAGAGCCTAAACCTCCTCCTTCTCCAAGAACTACCTGCTTATTATCGAGATTGGGATTTCTTGTTAATAGAGATTCATGTTCGCGAACCGCTGCCACAGGTTGTCCCGGACCTACATCCCCAAGACGATTTAGCATATGAAGGCTATCCGGACCAAAAATCGCATCAACCGGTAATCCAGCGTTTCTTTGAAAATCGCGAACAGCCTGCTCTGTGTTCTCTCCCAAGATGCCATCGACTTGACCAGAATCGAATCCAATAGTTCCTAATCTTTTTTGCAGTTCTGCAACATCGTCTCCACGAAGCATTGGACTTTGAAGATAAAGAAGTCGGTCGCCAAGTCTATATCCTGCTTCAACTAATGCGTACCAAGTGTTAATATCACAAACCTCAGTAGTTTCTAAGTGGCGGCTTTCTTGGAAAGAACGAAGAGAATCAGCAGTCTCTTGTGTAAAAAGAGATTTGTCAGCAGGGGTAGGAAAGTTTGCTTCCTCTAGAAGACGATGAAGATCTTCTATAACTTTCCCACTATGGCCGAGCTTAAGTGGTAATTGTTCGCTAGGAAAACTGTTCATTTTTCTGGTATACCACGAAGAATGACAGGAAGGAAAATGAAGTTGTTAAGGAACTCTAAAGATACTCGTCAAGATCTTCGAGAAGGGCTGCTTTTCCTTTAGCTCCCACAATACGTTTTGTAGGAACCCCGTTGTCAAAAACTATTAAGGTTGGAATACTCATAACCTCAAATCGAACTGCAATTTCATTTGCTTCATCAACGTTAAGTTTCGCAATATGAATTTTTTCGCCCTGTTCATCAGCTATTTCTTCAAGGATAGGAGCAATCATTTTGCACGGTCCACACCATTCAGCCCAAAAGTCAACAAGGACTGGATTCTCACTTTCTCCAATCACTTCATCAAAAGTTGCACTTGAAAGTGTTGTAATAGTTTCAGACATACAAATTCTCCTAGCTTAAGTTGTCCAAGGTATTTCTCTCCGTCCGTCCACGGTAGCCTCCAAAATAGGTTGAAGGTTGAACGGTTGAAAACTACAAGACAAATTTTCAGTCACCTTGTTCTTCTAACCATCTTTCAGCATCTATAGCCGCCATACAACCAGAGCCCGCAGCAGTGATTGCTTGGCGATAGGTAAAATCTTGCACATCACCACATGCGAAAACACCTGGAATGTTTGTTAAAGATGAGTCGGGCTTAGTTGCAACATAGCCGTTATCTAATAAATCGAGTTGGTTGATGAATATATCTGTATTGGGCTTATGTCCTATGGCTATAAACAAACCTGAAAGATCTATATTCTTTTCCTTACCAGAGTTAATATCACGCACGGTAATTCCTTCAAGTTTCGACTCGCCGATGTAGCGGATTACTTCGTGATTCCACAAGAAATCAATTTTTGGATTAGAGAATGCTCGTTCTTGCATAATTTTTGAAGCTCTAAGTTCTTCTCTTCGATGAATAATCGTTACCTTGCTAGCAAAGCGTGAGAGGAAGGTAGCCTCTTCCATTGCTGAATCACCACCACCCACTACAGCTATCTCTTGATCGCGAAAAAAGAATCCATCGCAAGTAGCGCAAGTTGAGAGTCCATGTCCTACTAACTCAAATTCATTGGGGAGTTCTAGCATGACTGAGCGCGCCCCAGTAGATACGATGACCGCATCAGCAGAATAAGAAGCTTCTTCAGCATTTGGGTCACCAATCCATATTTGAAAAGGAGAATGTGAAAAATCAACTCGAGTCACCTTCTGAGTTAGGAAAGTAGCGCCAAATCTTTCTGCTTGAGAGCGAAAATTTTGCATCAAATCCGGACCCATAATTCCCTCTGGAAAGCCAGGGTAATTCTCTACTTCGGTAGTCAACATCAATTGTCCACCTGGTTGATCACTGGTAGAGGAGGGTTCTCCCTCGATCACTAGGGGAGAGAGATTTGCCCTTGCGCTATAAATCGCTGCGGTCAATCCTGCTGGACCAGAGCCGATAATAATCACTTGTCGGTGTTCAGGCATTTCTCTCCATTATTCTGATTTCCTTTTTTTGGGTTGAGCAGCCCTTTTGGGGCGTTTACGCCAAAGAAGTAACCCAATGATTAACCATAGAACACCAGTGATTAGATACACAATCCATACGGCAGAGCTTCTATCTGAGACAATCCAGGCATCGAAGATTTCGATAAGTGCCCGATTAGTCCCAATTACAAAAAAAGGAATACTTAAAATCAGAAGGAAGCAAGCTGTCAAGCCATAGACAACAGAGCGACTAATTTTGATTGCTGGCCCCGAAGTTTTGTCTCTAATGTCATCAACTTTTAAAACGATCTGCTCTGTAACTTGCTTTGGCCAATCGTCGTCTAGCCCAGTAGAGGCTTGATTTTGCGGTTTCTTGCCGAAAGACGGTATTTCAGTCATGCTCGGGAGGCTAGCGCGAGACGAGTCAAAGAGCGACTCTTTATACAAACAACCCTGTTATTCAAGTGGTATTTCGCCAGAGATAGAACCTTCAAATAAAACCAAACATGAGGAATCTATCTGGTAAACCGAAAGAACAGGATCTAACTCCGAGTGAATATCTTTAGAAATTAGAACTATTGAAGGACTGCCATTAATTATTAACTGTTGAAGGAATAGGGGAGTGTGAATACTAGTGTCAAAGAAAGGTTCCTCAATCCAGCATGTAAAGAAGTCAGTGTTTTCATTAAAGAAACTCTCTACCTGACTTGGTGCTAGTGGGTTAGAAAAAATTTCCGTATTCATTTCCCAAATACTGTTGGCAGTTTCAAGAAGTGAATTTACTGTTTCATTTTCTTCTTCAAAAACTCTAGAATTCAGTTCTCCTACTGTTTCAGCTGAGGTCGGTAGTCGTTGGGCTTCTACTTCGCTTTCTTCTTGCTCTGCTTCTACCTCTTCTTCTTGCTCTGCTTCTACCTCTTCTTCTTCAATTATTTCTCCGACTCCCTCCTCTGGAGTTTGATCTTCAGATGCAGCAGTAGCTGTCTTAGAGTCAGACTGGTTATTTCGAGAATCCTGGGTGCTTTGAGGGGCTTCGGTAGTTGTTCCGGAATCTGCGTCTGACTCAGAAACGACAGACTCATCTTCTATTTCTTGAGCACTGTTACTTTGTGCTGATTTGGTTACAGAAGTTGAACTTTCTAGAAAGCTTGTAGCTAAATCAGTTTCGCTATTTGATTCGTTGTTTTGCGAATTAATAACTGGGATCAAAATGAATGCAGCAGCTGCAGCAGCTGCGGCTAAGAAAGCTCCACGTTGGATGAACTTCTGTTGTCTAAATGGGATAATCTTTCCATCTTTTGGAATGGAGGAAAGGGCTTTGGCGAGATGTTTCTCCTGAAGGATTGGATCTATAGGGATGAGAGAGGAAGTGACTTTCTTTATTTCTTTTAGCTTGTCGACTTCTTCTAGCAAGTCAGGATTTTCTTCAATGAAGGCGCGTTCTTCCTCAGTCACTTCACCGTCGAGGTAAGCGCTTATTAATTCAGAATGTTCAAAAGAATCTGATTTATTATTCATGTTCCAAACCTTTGACGTTTTGGTCTACTCTCTGGTTCCCAGAAAGTTCAACTTTTAATCTTTCTCTTGCTCTCGCTATTCGAGATTTCACGGTTCCTTCCGGAAGGGAAAGAACGGTACTTATTTCTTGATAATTCATGCCTGTTTGGTCTCTTAAAATTAATGGAATTCTAAAGTCATCTGGAAGGGCGTTTAATGCTTCTTCGATTAGTAAACGGTCAGAAATTTGATCTTCTATGGATCGGCTAGTTCTAGAGGTTGAAAGTCTTGATTCGCTGTTCTCTGAGAACTCCAATTGAGGGCGGCGGTTACGTTTTCGTATCTCATCTAGACAAGCATTTGTTGCAATTCTATAAGCCCATGTAGAGAATCTAGACTCACCCTTAAAGGAAGATATTTTCCGAACGATGGAAATTAATGCTTCTTGAGTTGCATCATCTGCATCAGCTTCATTTCCAGCTAATTTTCTACAAATTGAATAAATCTTTCCATAGTTCTGACGAAGTAGAATCTCAAGAGCATCATGGTCTCCCGACTGTGCTAAGCGGACTAATCGTAACTCTTCAGACTTTTCGATAGTAAAACTGTACAGCTTTAAACAAAGAGAAGAAGGGGCAATCTTCAGCTAATTCGGATTTCTGTAATCTCTATCTTTAAAGAAGGAGGAGCATCTCCTAGATCAGTTATCCATAGAAGGACCATTTGTCCATTATTTCCAGTTAAATCAACATCAGCCGTGCCTGAACTTGCTTCAATTAGAGCGACAGGATTCCCCCATGCTTCAAGAGAAGCTCCAATAGTATTAGAGACGTAAATTTCTCCAGACCACCCAATGGCAGCAGTTTCGATTTCAACGCTTCGAAGAGCTATTGATTTTTCTAGTTGAACAACTACTCCAACACCTGGCTTGAGGAAGCCAAGGGATCTATGACCGTACGTTTCGGTTTTCCAAGCAGTTGATGAGTCATTATCAAATAAATTTGCAAGTAGTTCAGGATGCTCAACTCCATCACCGAGTGGGTCGAAGTCCTCTGCTGCGACAATGGGTGTTTCTTCAAAGATAGGGGAAGGTGCAACTTCCTGTGCTGATGGAATGGCAGCTTCTTCGGTTGTGCCTTCTTCGTTGTTACTTGTTTCTTCACCTACAACATTTTCGGAGTTTTCTTCCCCGCTGGAAGCCGTTTCTTCATTATTTTCAGATGATTCACTCGTTTCAGAGGAATTATTTCCGAATAGGTCATCATCGAGACCAGCTGCATAAATAATTCCAAAAATAAAGGTAAAGACAATTCCTATTGTNAATAANGCTGTAACNGCTTGGTTAAAGTCCCTTTGCCTNGTNTTTGGATTAAAGTCCATGCTCTTTATTTTTACCATTGTCTTGAGGTGTTTCGGGGTTCATCGCNGAACGAAAAGCTACNGGAGTTGTAAATCTGCNTTTNNGCTCNGNANNAANNGCTTTNNNTANNGCNTCAAGNAATNNGNTNGGTATTTCTATTTGTAATTGNTNGANCGTATCTTCCAACGAATTCAGAGANNNCNNNTTTATNTTNTCGGGANNGATTCCAGNAACCANTTCTAAGATNATAAGACCNAGCGCATATATATCGCTTTGNTCATTNGGNTTCTCACCAANGAGTTGCTCAGGAGNAAGATAATTGCTNTGNNTNTCNCNAAAGTCGGNACTTGTTTCTCGNAGTATGTTTTCNGCAGTAGACANTCCNAANCCNGAAACTTTNANTTTTTGTTCNGNACATAGAAANATNTTCTCTGGNTTTAGATCACCATGAATGATTCCTTGTTGNTGNGCATGTTGTANNGCATCTACNACTTGTGTGAGGANNTNNAGTGNNTTNGCTGGAGACATNGTGCCTATNTCATCGAGNTATGACCNCAATGTCATACCCTCGATTAANTCCATAACGATTGCTTCCATTTCTTCATCNCCAGTTGTGTCATAAATCGTCACAATAGAAGGNTGATTTAATTGAGCAGTTGTTCGTGCTNTTGTTCTGAACTCNCGTATGAAAGCTGATTNATAGATNAGATNTGGGTGTGTNAGTTTGATAGCAACTTTTCTNGNNANNACNAGGTCATCNGCTTCCCANACCTGAATTGNCTTACCNANAAAAATCGGTGTTTTTAATACATAACGACCGGATAATTTTCTTCCNGTTAAAATTGGTGTATCAGGGTGGAGTGGATTGTCAGGCATAGATTTNCCAAAGGNAAATTNTCCTTCGGTCTATCTTAAATTATTTGACGAGAAAGGTCAGGCCAAGAACCCTTGGACCTCCGTGTGTNCCTATTACNGCACCGAGTTGAGTAACTTGAATCTCNTCAATTGGGACAATNTCNGCCAANGAANCATGAAACTCTTCAACGTCTNGGGCGTTNCCATGAATAATNGAGACTGANTCNACTTCACCAGCNCGNGANAGCTCGTCGCGTAACCATTGNNNAGCTTTTTTNCGTGTNCTNTGTCTTCCAGCCTCNACTACTTCACCGGAACTTAAATCAAGNCAAGGTTTAATTTGAACCATNGTGCCCAACATCGCTGCNGCACCGCCGATACGNCCACCCTTTTTTAAATTTTCTAANGTATCGAGTGTGGCGATAATNCGAGTTCNAGAACGGAGATCCTCTACNAGAGANACTATNTCTTCNATTGAAGCNCCGGCATTAGCAGCTTCTGCNGCTTTTCGAATAATTGTTCCTAATCCTCCAGTAATTGACATCGAATCAACACANGTCACATCTANNAGTTCATTGACNCCATCNGCAGCTAGTTGAGCAGCTTGTCCAGTTGCTGANAGTGCTATTGAAAGATTTATACAAACTACCCCTGTNGCACCTTCTTCGTGACATTTGCGGAAAGCACTTTCAAANGCNCCNGGNGATGGAGCGGCCGTCGCAGGNAGAAGATCGCTGGCCTCCATCTTTTGNTAAAATTCAGTTACAGAAATATCTGCTAGATCGGTAAATTCTTCTTCCCCGAACCGTATAGACAAAGGAACGATCTTAATATTTAATTGAGCAGCTTCGTCTAATGAAATATCGCAAGCGCTATCGGTTACTATTCGAACAGTCATAATATCCCCTAGGATTTCAAAGCATTAGGCAAAGCATGAGGGTAGTAGGTAAGTTCAGAACTTCCCATAATTAACAGGTTTTTTCTATGGAAATGCTTCTGAACAGGGATTTTAAAGAGTGAAGATATATTCCTTTCGATAGTTTCATCGCTTTTAGAATATTTTTCTGATCCAATAAGAATTGTCTATTTTCCGCATTATGTGCAGTTGGTCGCTAGGGGAGCAATAGAGCAGTACTGTTTTGATGTGCCTATTCTTTTTTTAACGAATGATCTATGTTTTGATCATCATCCGGGGAAGCAGCATCCTGAACGACCTGAGCGTCTATCTGCTGTTCAGGAAGGAGCTGTTCTGAGTGATCTAGGAAGCTCACTAGTTCATGTAGAGGCAGAACCAATTGAACGGAAAGAGATTTTGCAAGTCCATGATGCCGATTTTATTGAAGAGCTTGAACGAGTTGATGCTCAAGGAGGGGGACGGATAGATCCAGATACCAAAATGAGCGAACATTCTTGGGAAGCAGCTCGAATATCTGCAGGGGCAGGTATACAAGCAGTTCGTGAATTGACNGAAGGTTCCTACGATGCATCATTTTGTGCAGTACGTCCTCCGGGACATCACGCAACGTCAAACCAATCGATGGGGTTTTGTTTTCTCAATAATGTTGCGATTGCTGCTAAATATCTGGTGGATGCCGGCCAAAGGGTTTTGATAGTAGATTATGACGCTCACCATGGGAATGGCACCCAGGAGATTTTTTATGAGGAACCAGATGTTTTCTTTGTTTCTTTTCATGAGTGGCCCTTATATCCCGGTACAGGGAAAGTAGAAGAGGCTGGAGTTGGACAAGGAATAGGAACCACAATGAACTTTCCGTTTCCTTCTCGCACGACAGGTGATCACTATCGGNAAGCGTGGGAGAAAATTATTCAACCGAAGGTAGCTCTTTTCGACCCTTCATGGCTGATCATTTCTGCAGGGTTCGATTCCCATCGAAATGACCCAGTTGCAAGCCTTGGTTTGACCTCCGGAGACTACGCTGACCTCACTTCCGAAATAATGAAAGCCGTTCCTCCAGGCAGGCGCTTAGTATTTCTCGAAGGAGGATATGACCTTGAAGCCTTACGACTATCAACGGCAGCAGTACTTCGAACACTTGCGGGAGACCCGCTCTATCCTGAGAAACCCACTCAGAATGGCCCAGGAAAAGAAGCTGTTGAATCNATCGCTAAATTTCACGCTAGAAACTCGTAACTATGGATAATNTACCTAACCTCATTCAAGAAACTNANGAACTCACNAACCAATTCCTNATAGCGAATAAATCACTTTATTTAGTTGGTGGAATTGTCCGCGATCTCTTTCTTAAAAGTGAAGTCACCTCAGAAGTAGACCTTGATCTCACGACTGATGCGCTACCTGAAGAAATTAAACAGATTGTTGCCCCTATCGCAACNAATCTCTGGCTTCCAGGCGAAAAGTTNGGCACGATAGGNATNCATTACAACGACCGAATCTATGAAATAACGACGCATCGGGCGGAAAGTTANGANCCCNACTCTCGCAAACCNGANGTTACATATTCCACCAANATTGAGGAAGATTTATCTCGCCGAGACTTCACNATTAATGCTATGGCNATTTCGCTTCCTGAAGGCACTTTGATNGANCCATTTAATGGNAAAAGTGACCTTTTGGAAGGATTNCTGCGGACTCCTTTAACGCCGGAAGAATCNTTTTCTGATGACCCCTTAAGAATGCTCCGNGCAGCTCGGTTCACTGCAGCCTANAACCTCACCCCTGNCCNAGAGTTAGTTAGCGCCATTCATGCTCTNATCGATCGGTTTGATATTGTTTCCNCTGAGCGAATCATNGGTGANTTAGACAAACTCCTTCAAGCNCNAAATCCCGATAGNGGACTTCANCTCCTANATGNAACTGGNCTTCTTAAAGCNTTTCTNCCNGAAGTTGCTCCGCAGCGATTTCAGTACCTTTTGAATCTTCCCATAGATCCGAGCACGCGATTGGCAGCACTTTTAGCTGAGATTCCGTCAGATGAATTTTTGAAACGATTACGGAACTTACGGTATTCAAAAGAACGAATTTCAACTATTCAACAAGTTATAGCTGGAGCGAACGGCATCCTTGATGACCCAAGTAGCGAATCTGACTATCGACGTTGGTATCACCAAGTAGGAGATAAATATGCGGTGAGCTATCTCATTGCACTAACACTTAGAGACAACGTTGAAGATATATGGGAAAAAATGGAAGAAACAAGAATTCGACTTGGTGATGATCTAAATGATTTCTCACTTCCGATTAGTGGCAATGAAATTATTCAACTTCTGGAGGTTGAAGAAGGACGAATTATCGGTGAAGCCCTTCAACATCTCCAAAAATTACGTTTTGATAACGGTCCTTTTTCAAGCGAAGACGCTCAGGAGATACTTCAAGATTGGTGGAACACAAGATCAAATAAACCAGAGGAAAAGGATCGGAACTAAACGAGACGATAATTACACTATCGGCACCAACACTTTTCCATTTGACCACTAGTGTTACGCCATGGGGTTTATTCCGTCAAAACTTGCAGAAGCTCACTCTGCTGGCGATATCAGTTTTCTTCTGGAACGTAACCGAGTTCTTCGACAATACGAACGAGGCGAACTCACCCGTCATGATATTTGTGATGCACATCCCGAACTTCTTCGTGCTGCACATCACTATTCCGAACACACCACAGATATATGTCCTGTATGCGACAAGGAGGCGATTCGAATAGTGTCGTATGTTTTCGGGCCCCGTTTACCTTCTCATGGGAGATGCGTAAATTCTTCGGGTGATCTAGATCGGATCCGAAAAAGAAAAGGGACCTTTACTTGCTACATGGTTGAAGTGTGCACTCAGTGTTCATGGAACCATCTACTCCGCTCATATACCCTCTAGCCTTCCTATCGTTTCTACCATGTGTCTCGGGAGACTCATTTGGGCTAGCTTGAGCATAAAGAGAAGTTTGGAGGACCATATATGCCAATGTCACTTGTCCGATTCAACCTCATTGACCCTTCCCTAGATGCTGCTTCCATCTCTGCCCGTTATAAGGCAATGTTAGAAATGGCGGCCTTTGCTGATACAAACGGGTTTTTCATGGCAACATTCGAAGAACACCACGGTGCTGAGAACGCATGGAGCCCCACTCCTCTCCTAAACGCTGGAGCGGTACTCTCTCGGACGACGAATCTCGCCGCATCAGTATCAGCGTTGCTCTTACCCTTACATGACCCAATTCGCGTAGCTGAAGATATTGCCGTGATCGACCTCATGAGTGGCGGTCGACTAACTGTCATCCTTGGCCTTGGCTACCGACCAAGCGAATACCAACTCTTAGGGAAAGATTGGGACCGGAGGGGAAAGATCATGGATGAATCTATAGAGACTCTTCTCAAAGCTTGGTCCGGCGAACCATTTGAATACAACGGGGGAACACACCAGATTCAGCCAACACCTGTAACGAAACCGCATCCGTTCATTATGATCGGAGGAACGAGTAAAGTCGCTGCTCGCCGTGCTGCACGTTTTGGCCTACCCCTTTCACCTGCAGCGAACATGCCCGAACTTGAGGCCTACTATTACGAACAATGCGAAAAACATGGAACTCAAGGGTTTTGCGCTATGCCAGATGACGAGACAAAAATGACACTTGTCGCTGAAGACCCTGACAAGGCTTGGGCAGAACTCGGACAATACTTTCTGAATGAAGCCTCAATGTATTCCAGCTGGCAAACCTCCGATATTTCTTCAGCTGTTCATTCTCATGCAACAACACCTGAAGAACTCCGGGCGGAGGGAATATATCAAATTATTACTCCAAACGAGGCAGCAACCCTTGAACGAATCATTCACCATCCTCTCTGTGGAGGAATGCCTGTTGACGCAGGATGGGAAAGTCTCCAACTTTACGTCGATGCAATTTCCTAAGACTGAAATCTAAGCATGGGTCGAACTGGAGCGCTTTCAAACGACACTACTTATTAATGAAGTCTGTCTAAATTTGAATGGTGGGTAAATCCAGATAACCAGCCTGAATCCTTTAGGGAGGCATCTTTAATTTCTTCGACGGAAGTCACCGGTGCTTTAACGCTATTTACGCCGGACCAATCGGTGTAATGTGGACTTGCCGATGCTACTCCCATGGAGCCAAAGAGCAGCCCTACTCCTACCGCTAGGGTAACTGTGATCTTTGTTCGTGTTTTCATTTTCGCCTCCTAGGCTATGTGTTTGTGATAAGTAGACGATGAACTAGCGGATTTCCTACACCCCAACAAAAAATTTCAATAAGATGTTCGGACCAGTCAAAACCTTATAAATAGTTTTTCAATATTCTTCGTGGTTTAGAAAACACTGGTCAGAAGCCTTTTTTCACTTCACTGCCCATATTTCTATAAAAGCCCTACACTATGAGCAGTGCATACGGGGCCTAATCTTTGCTTGGAGGGAAGAGAACAATGGGAATGAATTGGACTGCACCAAAAATCTCATCTCATAAAGTCAGAGATGGAAATACTCCTCTTGTTATGCTCACTGCCTATGACGCCCCAGGTGCCAAATTGGTTACAGAAGCTGGAGCGGATATTATCCTCGTCGGCGATAGTCTCGGCATGGTCGTCCTCGGATACGATGACACACTGAAAGTCACCATCGATGATATGGCTCATCACACCGCCGCAGTCGCCAGAGCAGAACCCGATGCCTTTATCGTTGCCGACCTTCCATGGCTTAGCTATCACATATCTCCGGAAGAAACCGTCAAGAATGCAGCTCAACTAATCCGAGCTGGAGCGAAAGCCGTAAAACTGGAAGGCGGATATGACCGTATTCCGATGATTGAAGCGATATGCAAAGCAGAAATCCCCGTGATGGGACACCTTGGATTAACTCCGCAGTCCATCTTGTCGTTAGGTGGCTACAAAATTCAAGGAAAAACAACGAACGCTGCAATTACCATTTCAAATGAAGCGAAAGCACTTGCCCACGCAGGGTGCTTCGGAATAGTTCTCGAGTGCGTACCCTCGGTAGTCGGTAAACTCATCACAGAATCAATAGATATCCCAACTATTGGTATTGGGGCAGGACCTGATTGTGACGGGCAAGTTCTCGTCTTCCATGACCTTTTAGGCATTAACCACGACTTGCAACCCAAATTCGTACGCACGTACGCAAACCTCAAAGAAACGACAGTCGAAGCATTAAAGTCATTCGCAGATGATGTTCGTAGTAAAAACTTCCCAACGGAGGATGAAAGCTATCAATTATCTGATGATGAGATCGAAACGCTCGGACTCTATAGCAAGCCACACTCACTCAAGGACAATCCTTTAGGAAGCTGGTAGGTCGGTATTTATCAGTAAAGCCACTACGCTTATCAGAACAAATTTAACCTGCCCCCAGGTACCACTGGGGGCCCCGCATGCGGGTCCAGAGGAGGTACATACTCGTTGTGACTACACGAGCTTACGAAATCATGATCATCGTTGATGGCGACGAAGAAGATGCCAAGGTTGATGAAATTGTCCAA
>PAYW01000019.1 GCA_002715425.1 Actinomycetota bacterium
CTCAAGCTGAAGCTGAGAAAGAGCTAGCATTGGCTCAAGCCGAAGCTGAAAAAGCTAAAGCTGATGCAATTCTCGCTCAAACACAAGCTGACGAAGAAGCTCAAGGAACCGACGAAGTAGTAGAAAACTCGACAGAAGAAAGTTCTGACGAAGAGCTAGCAATCGGTGAAGACCTTGGGGAAAATGGTAAGTCAGGAATGTCAGGTGCGATACTAGGCCTGATCATCGTCCTCGGACTTGTCGGAGTAGCCGCAATAACCGGAGCCGTTCTTAACCTTCGCAAGCAACGCTAAAGAACTCAACAACTACTTAAAGAGTTGAGTAAGTCAGGAGCCAGCCCCTAGGGGCTGGCTCTAAGCTCTTTTCGGATCCGGTGATGCTGGCTGAGGTTTCTATCGATCAGCCATTACTGTGATTTCCAGTGCACTATCGAAATTCACTCATTAATGCATTTGTTATTTGTTCCACCTGTTTCAGATGTATAGGCGGCTGGAAATAAAGAATTGACTGCTCAATACCTGACTGGTTCTGGTGAAGAATTTCAGAAATTACTGAAGCAGATGTAGTTTCTTCTTCTACAAATACATGAGTAGAAACTTTAATATCCTCGATGTTGGTTCCAATGTTTTCGCAATGGGTATTTAAAACTTCATATTTTTGTTTGAATAGTCGATCTTCAAATATTGGAAGATTCCAATGTGTTGCATGGTGAGCGACACTTCGTAAAGTTCTTTTCTCTCCAGTTCCACCAATACAGATGGGCAGCGGTTGTTGAGGCCCTTTGGGTTCATTTCTTGCATCTTGTAGTGTGTAGTACTTTCCTGAAAAAGACGTCGTCTCTTCACTAAGAAGAGAAGAGACGACAATGAGTGCTTCATCGAAGCGATCAAAGCGTTCTTTTAGTGTGCCAAGCTCAATACCATATGCGCCAGATTCTAATTCGTTCCAGCCTGCTCCTAGTCCTAATTCAAAACGACCTTGGCTAACGATATCTAAGGCTGAAGCCATATTTGCTAGAACAGCAGGGTGCCTATAGTGCACTCCATTCACCATGCATCCGATTCGTATTCGATTTGTTGCTTGGGCAATACCGGTTAGCGTTACCCACGCTTCCAGACAAGGCCCAGCAGTGTCCCCTTTAATAGGGTAGAAGTGGTCAAAATTCCAAAATTGGTCAAAGATTTCCACTTGATCAGCTATTTGTGCCACTCCGAGTAGTGTTTCCCACTCAACGTGATGCGGCGCTACTTTTATTCCGATTTCCATATGTTTTCCAGAGTGTCCTTAAGGGATCTTAGCCCTTTAGGTTTTCTTAATAGTAGGTCACTTCACTTTGAAAGAAAATATTGTTATAGGGTTANTAGGTAGAAAGAGGCCATCATTATGANGGAAGTATCTGATACAAAANCTGAATTGATCGAAGATGTCTATGAGAAGTGGCATCAAGTTCTAAAAGGTGAATTAGAGATTGACAGAATCCTCCATGAGGACTGTATTTTCTGGTCTCCGGTTCTCTTCCATCCACAGCATGGTCGTGACTTGACCAAAATGTATCTTTCTGCTGCGTCGCTTGTGTTTCCTGGAGACAATACTCAAGCGAATAGTAATTCTAAAATGAAAGAAGGTTCGTCTTCATCCTTCCGNTATACGAAACGAATTCTTGATGGCAANCATGCTGTCCTTGAATTTGAGACTTCTATCGATGGATTACAGGTGAACGGTGTAGATATTATTACGTGCGATGATGATGGTCTGATTGTGGAATTTAAGGTAATGATTAGACCACGCCAAGCTCTAGAGAAGGTTCGCGAGCAGATGATGAACATGATTGAGTCTGTCAACCAATCTTCTTAAGTTTTACGTTTAGCACAATCGCAAGATCAGAAGTTCACACCTTTGGTGTACCCGCCATCTACAACGATGTTTGCGCCGTTGATCCAGCTTGATCGAGAAGAAGCAAGAAATGCGACGACATCCGCTACTTCATCTCCTGTNCCCATGCGCTTTTGCGGGTGCATNGCTACGTCTCGTTCGTAAATATCGGGCATTCGCGATCTAATATCATCCCACCGATGGCCTTCGACGAAAATGGGTCCGGGTGAAATAGAGTTTGCTCTAATCCCATCANCTCCCCAAGTCTGGGCNANGTGGGAGATCATACGAATCGCAGCAGCCTTCGTCGCTCCGTAACTAGGGGTNATCGGGACATCGTGATGTTCTATCGCTGTGATCGTGGCAATCTGCACAATTGAAGCTGCAGATGAGTCAAGAAGAAAGGGTTTAGCAGTTTCGTAGAAAAGAGCATTCCCTAAAATGTCAATATTTATACTCTTCATCCATGGTTCTACCCCTTCCCCGTACTTTAAATTCTGCCCGCTAGCACTTGCNTTNCCGATACAAATATCAATNCCTCCAAGTTCAGATCCCGANTCTTCTGTCCACTGTTGAACNGCNGAAGGGTCTGAAAAGTCGCAAATACTTCCAATTGCGTGCCCTAAAGTGTTNTATTCCTCGAGTGCTGTANCAAGATCATTTTCTTTTCTNCAGCATATTGCTACTGACGCTCCCTCTTCGAGNANGCGCTTGGCAATAAAGTAACCGAGCCCCTTATGCCCTGCAGAAATAAGAGCTTTTTTTNCGGTTAATTGGAGGTCCATCTCTTCACTATTACATAAAAAAAGAAAACTGGCATACGATGGGNCAATGTCNGCTTTACCTGAACTCGCTNAAANAAATTTCNCTGGNAAAGTATCGATTGTTACTGGAGGAGGTTCCGGTATAGGAGCAGCTGTAGCGGACCGCTTGAGCAAATTAGGTTCAAAGGTNGTCATTGTTGACACTAACGANAAAGATGGACAAAGTATCGCTGATGCNGTTGGTTGCGATTTCATCAGATTCGACGTAGCTAACCTTGAAGGGTGGGAACAATTGGTAGCAGATACTGCTAGAAAGTATGGTTCACTTGATTTCCTTTGTTTAAATGCCGGGATTGGGAGCCGGCCGAGGGGTTCCAGCGTTAAAGATGATCCGATTCCATGGATCCTTTCTAACTATAAAAACGTTCTTGCCGTAAATATTGATGGNGTTGTCTATGGNGCGATGGCGGCATTGCCTTTTATGGAAAGACAGGGGTCAGGAAGTATTTTGGTGACGGCATCAGTAGCTGGGATTAGGACACAGCCTCCCGATCCAATATATGCCCTGTCGAAATCGGCAGTAATCAGTTTTGTTAGAAGTGTTGCACCAGCGCTTGCTGAACGTGGAGTTCAAATTAATGCCCTTTGCCCTGGGAGTGTCGATACCCCTATTCAGCCCGATGACCGACGACTAGAGGGCAGACCNATGAGCCCCCCAGAAGAAATGGCCGANGCGATTGGGAGAATCCTTATTTCTNGTGACAATGGCGGAATATGGATTGCGTCAAGTTCAGATTANCCNGTCTGGCGNTATGNGTTCGCGTCCGCAATAGACGGGCCTCCTAGTTAACTGGCATACTCAANCTATGGCACCACAGATCCGGATAGAGAAAAATTTCCATANNANNCTCGAAGATGTTTTACNGGATGTGATTAAAACAGGGTTCTGGCCTTCTACGTATGTTTCCGACCCTACGCCCCCACCNGGGTATCATTGGCACAATATCGAAGTGCATGGGTATTGCATGNAAGGTAATACATGGATCGGATGCGGAGAAACAGGAGAGAAACTTACAATAGAGNCCGGGGATAAGCTNATTATTCCTCNNGGCGCCCTTCATATTGAAGGNGANTCNGANGGNCCNGTNACCTANGTGGTGACTATTCCTGATACNCGATCACACGCAGAAGCTTTTCAACTTCTNCCACCTGATCATCCTGNTCGACCGTTGNACTAGTTTCNGATAGTTGACTTTTCTGATTCTTCGTCATCNGGNTTNAAGTAGGANTTAATANCCANCGTAATAATAACTATTGCCATACCAACTCCTTGGAAAACTGAAACNGNTTGGGACAATATCCAATAAGCAAGAAGCGTNGAAACGACAGGGACGATGAGTTGAAAAACAGCGATCAGATTCAACGGGGCTTTCCCGTGCGAATAATTTAAAAGNANATGNCCACCCATTGGGATAAGCGCAACCATAAAAATTCTTCCNAAGTCAGCNTTAGATTGAGCGATAATGCTCGCATCGGTTGCTATTACCATGGGGATGAGAACAATCCCTCCCCATGCAAAAACTCCGGCCTGAAATTCAAGGAGCGGGACGGTAATAAGTGTTTTTTTTGCGAAAATAAAATACCCTGCTGAAATAAGCACAGCCACCACTGCGAGAAAATCTCCTTTGAGATCCCCTGTCCCGCCGCTACTTCCTGAAGCTACTATCAGCATTGCTCCGCATATAGCAATTATGGAAATGATGATGTAGCGAAAGGTGATTCGCTCTCGGAAAATAAAATAAGAGGCAATAGTGAGAGGGATAGGAAGAAGAATCGTTATAAGTGTCGCATTGAGAATACTGGTTATTTTGGCTGCCCAGAAAAAGAGCCCCATACTGCTTCCAAAGCAAATACCTGCGGGAGCTGAAGATAAGAAACGTTCAAATGAGAGATCTTTTCGCATCAAAACAATCACAGCTAATAGTGCAAACGCAATCCAGCATCTCCAAAAACCCATTGCAAGCCCATGAACATTTGAATCAGCTACGATGACAGGCGATATCGCTGTCAGCATATAGCCAAACGCGCACGCAATTAGGCCATTCCGATACACAGTTGTATCAGTATTCTTTGGCGGCTGCTCTTTATCTGACAAGAGCCCTCGTTTCTATTCAATTTTTTGGTGAAAGCTTCTGACAAGTAGAAGAAGTGACCTCTACGTTATTTATATTCTTTTTTTCTAAGTAATAGCGGGGGGTGAGAATTCAAGCCCTTCAAATGCTCCATTGCTCCCCCATTCGCGTAAGTATTCAAAGAATGCAACCGGTCCGTCTGGATATCGTGCTGTACTGAATAGATCCCGATCTGAAGCAGCAGATCCCTCATTGTTGTAATAACCTGGCGTGCAGTTTGCTAGAAAGCCGCGATCCTGAACTTCGAGTCGATTAATCCACGCTTGTTCTGCTTCGGCTGTGGGTTCAAGAGTTTCTGACCCACTCTCAATACATTCGCCGACCATTGCTGCAATAGCCGATGCGGATTCGGTAAAATTGTGGGTGACGTTCGCTACGAGACTGCCGCCTTGAGCGAGGCCAAGGATAAAGAGGTTCGGGAATCCACGGACGTTAATTCCATGGAGGCTTCTCATACCATCGACCCAATGTTCCTCAAGAGTTTTCCCATTTTTTCCGCGTGTATCATAGTGGGCGTTATGGACGATATGAACTTCAAATCCGGATGCGAGGATAATACAGTCTAATTCGAAGTGTTTACCGTTCGCCCAGACACCAGATTCGTCGATCTGAGTGACGCCTTGTCCGTCAGTGTCGATCAGATGAGTATTGGGATTATTAAACGACTGAAGGTATTCATCATGAAAACACGGTCTTTTACAAAGCTGCCTGTACCAGGGTTTGAGAGCTTCAGCTGTCGTTTGGTCATTAATCACGGAGTCAACGCGGGCACGTATTTCATTCATTTTTTCGTCATCTGACTCTGCAAATGCATCTAGCCATACATCTTCTATTCCAGCTCCTGGATTGGCTTGGATCCTTTCAACGATGCGGTCTCTGATTCGAATCGCTATATCAGTCCATCCATCTTTTACAAGGTCAGCATCTGCGAAACCGCCCGCTTGTAGCGTGGCGAAATTGATCAGCCATTCCCTTTGCCATCCTGTTTCAAGATCAGAGAAATCTTCGTCGGTTAATGACCTGTTGTTACGTATATCTATCGAGGAAGGAGTTCGTTGGAAGACATAGAGGTCGCCTGCGCTAGCAGCGAGATGGGGAATGCATTGGACCGCGGTGGCACCTGTTCCGATAATTCCAACTCTTTTGTCCGCGAGCCCTTCGAGAGGTTTCCCTGTTCGATCTCCACCCGTGTAGTCGTAGTCCCATCGAGCGGTATGGAACATATGCCCTTTGAAGTCTTCAATTCCTTCAATGCCCGGAAGCTTCGGATGGTGCATGGGTCCAGTTCCCATGGCAACGAACTGTGCTTTTATTTCGTCACCCTGATTGGTTTTGATAATCCAACGGTTGAGCTCTTCGTTCCAACTGAGATCTTCTACCTTTGTTGAGAAAAGAGCATTGTCATATAGGCCAAAGGTCGTTGCGATGCGCTGAGCGTGGGCGTGGATTTCGTATCCTTGTACATATTTTTCTGATGGAAAGTAGTTTGTTTCTTCAAGAAGAGGAAGGTAGACCATGGCGGCTGTGTCACACATTGCACCGGGATACCTGTTCCAGTACCAGACACCACCAACGTCTCCTCCGCTTTCGATCAGCATCACGTCTTCAACTCCTGCTTCTTTCAGACGAGCTCCCGCAGATAAGCCGGCGAAACCGCCGCCGATGATTGCTACAGTAACTTCGCCTGTGAAAGGTTCACGCGGATCGTGATTGGAGTAGGGATCTTCTAGCAAGTGGGCGAAACGACCTGTTGGTTCAAGATATTGGGTATGCCCATCAGGGCGTAAGCGTTTTTCGCGTTCAATACGGTATCGTTCCCGAAGACTTTCAGCTTCGGTAATATCGCTTTCGGTTGTCGCCATTTCCCCACCCGTTTGTCGTTTCCATCATCTTAGGCCGAAAACTTACCTATGGTCACTGTGAAGTTCGTGTTGGCCTTTTGGGAAGGGACATAATCTTTCAGTCGTGTAATATACGCCCATGAGACCTCGTCTAGCCGCAACACCTATTACTTGGGGTTTTGTAGGGAACAACAGGTGGGGTATTGATTTACCACAACATCGTATCCTTTCAGAAATGTCAGAAATTGGATTTAGCGCAACGGAAGTTGGTGTTCCTGGATTTTTACCTACGGATGGTGTTGAAGGAAAAAAATACTGAATGAGTATCGTTTACGAGCTGTATCTGGTCCGGTTTCATTTATTATCCATAAGAAAGAAAGCCGTCGGGATGCTCTAGAATCTGTCCGTAAGGCCGGACAGCGGCTTCTTGCTATGGGTGGTGAAGTCCTTATTACTGTTCCTAAACCTGTTGGCCTTCGATCAGGAGAACGTCTCGAAGGGGATGGGTGGAAAGAACTTTGTGACGGTTTAGATGCTGTGGAGGATTTGTGTCGTTCAATGGGGTTAAGGCAGGCTCTTCATCCGCATGTAGGTTCATTAGTTGAAACAAAAGAAGACATGCAGAAGGTTATGGAAATTAGTTCGTGTGGGTGGTGTTTTGATACGGCGCATATTGCGAGCGGCGATCTTGATCCGAGCGATTTCTTAGAAATGGCCGGAGATCGGGTGACACTTGTCCATATCAAGGACTTGAATCTGGATCTCGGTCGAAAAATGGTACAACATGAGATTGAATTTGATGCTGCTATCGCCCATCGTGTGTTCGTTCCTCTTGGGGAAGGAGATTTGGATCTTGCCGGAATTATTCCCCTTCTCCCGCAAGAAGTATGGTGGGTGTTAGAGCAAGATCAAGCTATAACAAAGTTCCCTGAAGCAGGTACAGGTCCTGCTGATGATGCTGCATNAAGTTTGCAGGTCCTAAANGACTTATTAAATACNGNNTATGGATAGGGAAATAAAGATACCGNCAGATTGGAATGCGGAGGTCCAAACTAACATTGACCGCTTTGCGTTTACCTTCCNAACCCAAAGCGACTTCACGATCGCTAANCGGATATATGAGCGTTTACTTGANTTGAGAAANCTATCCATCGNCGCATTNGAAAAGAATCNCANTGATGCTGGGAAAACATACAGNCTTNNNNCCGAACTTGATGATCTCATTNTNAGGGCAAAAGCTGAGCTCGNCGCGTGGGAACNGAAATGAAGCACTGATCCTTATAGGCATCTNAANTTCGATATGNTACTCTTCTGACNNGANAATCATTGGNGGTCTAATGAAAAAGTTCNTNTNCTTTGNATCTTGCATCTTNATATTTGTTTCAGCNTGTGGAGGAGGAGATAGTGCTTCTTCTGAAGATCAAAAAGTCATTGACGCTTTANCTGACGNTGTNATGGCTGANGAAGAATTCCCNGGAACTGCTGATGATGCANAATGCATTGCTGAAACACATGTGTCCATATTNGGAGCAGCATACATTCANGAAAATAACCTNACAGATAGTGCTNNGTTCGACGATTGGGATCCNGCAGAGGCTGANTTATCAAGAAATGATTTCAAGAATNTATTTAAAGANACGATTGGATGCNTAGAGAAAGGAATTCAGGCGGTTCTTGGAGAAGATGCCGACTTGGAAGGTCTTTCAGAGGAAAGTGTTGAATGTTTAGCNAAACANNTCGTGANCGACGATGTNCTAGATGNAATTTACGACGCAGGGATTATAGNTGAGGAACCTCCAGAGGAATTTNTCTTTAGCCTCTTCGAGGATTGTCCAAGTTTTCTTGTTGACTCACTCGTTGAAGGAGCGGGGCTTGATCAAGAAAGTGCTGAATGCTTCGCTGATAAAGTTTCATATGGAAGTTTCATCTTTGCTATAGAAGCTTCCTCACTACCGGAGGATGAAATGCCGGAAGGTGCGACCGCAGTCATTGCAGAATTTTTTGCTGCAGCGGTTGAATGCGATGTAGATCTAGCAAATTTCGGCTAAGCATACGTTTGTTTTTAAATCACTAAGGAATATGTTGAGATTCCCACTAGGAGATGAATGAAGATTCCTCTAAGTACTGAATCTCGTAGGCCATTGACCCAAAACGAACGCGACATCTATGAAAATGACGGAGTCGCACTCCTAGCTGGTGTTTTGGATAGCGGATGGATTGACTTTCTTCGTGATGCTTTCGAAAAAGCTCTCTTATACCCTGGAAGCCTTGCGGAGGAATATAGTCCAGCGGGCGGCCCAGGCCGTTTTTTTGCCGATTTGAATATGTGGCAAAGAATTCCCGCATTTCGACAATTTGTCTTTGAATCTCCAGCTGCCAAGATCGCAGCTGAAGTAATGGGGGCGTCGCGGATTAATTTCTTCTACGACCAGATGTTCGTTAAAGAATCTGGAACTCTTGAGCGAACTCCTTGGCATCAAGACCAGCCATATTGGGCCGTATCAGGACAGCAAGTGTGCTCCGTTTGGATTCCTTTAGATCCCGTTCAAAAAGAATCTTCACTGCAATTTGTGAAAGGAAGCCACCGATGGCCGGCACATAATCCTCATCATTTCGGTGATGACTCCCCCTATGAGGGGACAGGTCTCCCAGAGCTTCCCAATATAGAATCGACGATTGAAGAATATGAAATTTTGAGTTGGGATATGATTCCAGGTGACTGCCTTGTCTTTCAAGGAATGAGCGTGCATGGATCACCAGGCAATACCAGTGAGGTACACCGGCGGAGAGCACTAGCGACAAGATGGTGTGGAGACGACGCCCGATATCGCTGTAAGGTTGGCGAGGTAGCTATCCCAACGTCCGATCCGGGTCTTGCTGATGGGGATCTTCTTGACTGTGATCTATTTCCTTCCATACTTCGATGAGCACAGTAACAGTGGTTAGTTATTTATGTTGATTTGGATAACATCGCCTTCTGAACTTGTTTCTTTAACGGTGACGGTTACATTTTCATAGGTTAACGATTCGTTAGGTAGCAGGGCTTGGGCGTTGTTAAGTACTTCCATGGGTCCTTCTCCGCTTCCTCCACCGAATCCATTTTCAGTATTGACGATGTACACAACAGCCCCTTCACGCTCTAAAGCAGTGTCGTAGCCGATCTGTCTTCTGCTTTCAATGGCGAGGGCACGTGATTGACTGAAGGGGAAAAGTGCGACTTTCAATCCGCCAAAAGTAGCTAGTGGGGTAAGAGTTACAGTTGCGTTTCCCTCAATGCAGGCTATTTGGGAGTCATCTAACCATCTGAGAATCCATCGGGAGTATCCCATGTAGCCGGGAGCTGTACTACCAATATCATCCATGAGACTAAACGGTCTTGTAAAACCGGCTCGGCCAGGGATTGTTGCTCCATAAAGGTCTGGTAATCCAAGTGAGTGCCCCATTTCATGTGGATACCAGAGGTCTCCCCAGTAAGTTAAATCAGCACCTGATGTTACTGCGTTTGCTATGTATCTTCCGTCCGCTGTAAGTGAACCATCATTAGGTGTTGACCATCCCATGAGGGTTGGGCCGTACGGTACCTCCATAGCGTTAGGTGGCGAAACCACTAAAACAGCATCAGCGTCTGAGAAGTCAACATTGTCATCAGCTAAATTCATAGCCTCTTGGATCCAATCTCTGTGTCCTGTATACGACGTTAGAGCTTCACGATAAGTTGCTGCTGTTCCACCGAGGCGTAACCATTGATGATGCGGGACGAAGGATAGAGAAAGTCGACCATAAGACTGGTCAAAGAAGAAATCTTCCGCTCCAGGAGAAATAAAGGAAAATACTTCCTCAGTGGTTTGGGTTGCTGAGACATCGGCGAAATCAGCGAAAAGAACCACCGTTTCAACGAGGCCCGTGGGGTCGAGTCTATCGGTTGGCCGATCATAGGCTAGTGAAAGAGCTTCTTCGGACTGGATAGTCAATTTGCAGGCGTTAATGTCTTGAAAACCGGATCCTTCCTGAGGTCCTAGTAACGGTTCTTTTTTGACACATTCACCATTTTCGTCGTATTCATAATCTGGCGATCCCCCAATTTTGTGACATGGGGAAACTCCGCAATTCGAATTCGACCCATCCGTGGGGCAGCATTCCCCTGTCCATCCCTCATATTCATCTTCCCCGCAATCCGGTGTCTCTTCCGTCTGTGTTGTCGGTGTGGGATGGGGTCCAAGAGAAATTACGACAATAATATTGTCACAGTCATTCGCGTTAGTTGCGATTACAGTTCCCTCGGGCACGTTGTTGTCGTAAGCGTCACCCCAATTGACATCATTAAGGTCAAGGCCATAGTCGAAGCCCATACCATCAATTCTGTTCGACGCTTCTTCTTGCGTCCTTCCATTAAGTTGGTCCCATGGAAAAGCCTGACACCAGTTCGGGCCGCCCGTGAGCGTCGGGGGTGGATCGATTTCCGAAGTCGGTGTAGGTTCCGAAGTCGGTGTAGGTTCCAAAGTCGTTGTAGATTGGGGATCTGTAGTATCACTGCTGCACGAAAACACGCCAAGAATGAGGACAAATAAAGAGAAAATATTTAACGATCGCCGAAACATGAACTAAGTGTATTAGAAAAACCCCACTAATAAAGATCCGGAATGCGCCGGCTTGAAATGGCAAGATCTTTTAAATTGATTTCGCTAGACGTTAGATAATCGAAGACACCTTATTCGGCACTTCGTTACTTGATGTTATGGGTTTACTTTACGAATTCTTCTTATCACAAGCCCTACAGGAATCATGATGACTGCTATAAGTACTACGATCCAAATAGCACGATTTGGCTGCTTGGATTGTAAAGATTCTTCATCTGGTACCTGCTCTTCTGTATTGTCACTATTGGGCTTTGGCACCGAATGAGTTGATTGCGTCGGGGTGCTTTGAGTTGCTGTATCCGTCTGCTGATTAGATTGCTGTTCATCTATTTCTTGATCTGATGAGTATTCCTCAGAGTCAGCTGTCATGGGTTCGTTGTACCATTGTTCAAGTCGGCTGCGCGTTTCGCCAAATGCTGATGATCGATCGCCAGCTCTTTCAACTGTCGTACCGAATTGTTCTTGAAATCCAATTGCGACGGTAAACCGTGCCGCATGACGGGCGACAACTGTGATGTCGTACACTCCCTCGATAGATGTACCCTGTTCTTTAATGAATGTGTAATAACTGGTATTTGTAAAAGGTTCATCAAATCGGGAACGAATACTTGGATAAAGAGCTTCCTCAGTGCTGTCAGGTTTTACCACTAGTAGATAGGGAAGTTGATCTTCTGCAAGATTTTCTTCAGGAGCGCGAGCAGGTATGAGTAACTCAAGTTGAAAATAATCTCCTTCTTGAAACATTGCTTGGAAACCGCGCGTTCCTCCAGCTTCAGTAAACTCTCCATATAGCGCAAAGGAGATTGTGCCATCTGGTAGATACGGACCTCTTTCTGGAGTTGATTGTTCTGCAGTTAAAAAAAGGGGATCGTGCGCGTGGGCAGGGTTCACTGAAGCGACTCCAATAAATAAAATTGTCGCAGAGAAAAACAGGACTAGGCGTCTCAAAGTATCTTCCTTATAAATAATGGTCTCACAAGGTTTAATCTAGAGCGAAAGAATCCGCAAAGTTCTGCCCTTGTCTTAAGTTATTGATAAAGCGATTGTTTGGGGCAAATAGTATTTTTAGATTTCGAGATATAGAAGCAGACTGATAGTTTGGCTGGGTGGATAATTTGAATGGGAAAGTTGGTGTTGTTACTGGTGCAGCCAGCGGTATTGGTAGGTCAATGGCTGAACGGTTTTGCAAAGAGGGAATGGCCGTGGTGCTTGCTGATATCGAGGAAGAAAGCCTCAATGAAGCAGTAGACCAGATTGTTGCTGATGGAGGAAAAGCTATCGGAGTGGCTACTGACGTAAGTTCAAAAGAAGCAGTTGAGAATTTAGCTAATGAAACAATAAAAAATTATGGCGCTGTCCATGTGCTTCATAACAATGCTGGCGTTGTTGCTGCTGGTCTCCTCGATGATCTAACGACGAACGATTGGGAGTGGACGATTGGAGCTAACCTATGGTCGGTTATCCATGGTATACAGACATTTCTTCCTTTGATAAAGGAGAGTGGAGAAGGGCATATCGTTAACACATCTTCTAGTGAAGGCCTTCAGGCAAGTGCCGGAACTGGCGCATACAACGTTACGAAATTTGGGATAGTGGCACTCTCTGAAACATTAAGCAATGAACTAAACCCTTTTCAGAAAATTAATGCCTCCGTCCTTTGCCCCGGTCCCGTCAGGTCCAGAATTGTTGAAAGTGAACGTAACCGCCCAGAAAGACTATGGAATGATGGGGTTCCAGCTGCAGGATTGGTTGAGAATGATCAATCCTCTGACCTTTTAGCTGGAGCGATGGACCCTGCGCTTGTAGCTGAACTAGTGGTGCAGGGTATTCAAACAAACCAGTTCTGGATTATCACGCACGAAGAAACGAAAGAAGCCGTTCGTCAACGATCTGCTGCTTTACTAGAGGATGGCTCGCTTTCAGCCCCACTCTATAATTTCTCCGAATAGAAGCAACGGTCTCAAGCAATGTTTTGTTCATGCGTCTGGAAGAGCGATAAATGCTATTAATGCATAGTGAGAGGCAATCCCACATATAACACAAAAATGAAAGACCTCGTGAAAGCCAAATACGTTTGGCCACAGGTCAGGTTTTTTCGTGCCATAAACGATTGCGCCAATTGTGTGGAACACTCCTCCAAGGAGCAACAACGTGAAACCTGATGTGCTTAACGCCATCCAAAATTCGTGTATTACGATCAGCGCTGACCACCCAACAATTATGAAAAGGGTGACGAGAGTAACTTGAGGAGCGGTTGGCCAAAAAATCATAACTATTACTCCCAACAACGCTCCGATCCAAACGGCAAGTAGGACCGTTACTGCAGCGGAACGCGGAAGTAAGTACCATGAAATAGGTGTATAGGTTGCTGCGATAGTGACGAAGATCGTTGCGTGATCTAAACGTCGTAGTATGTCATGAGCTCGAGCGCTCCATGAAAAGCCGTGATATAGAGAACTCACACCGAAAAGTGCTACTACTGCAAGGGAATAGAAGATAGCTAGTTCCCTCCCTTGATCCGAACTACGTATAAGAACAGGACAGAGCGTTATTGCAGTAAGGAATGCAGTCGTGTGCGACAATCCACGAAATGAGGGTTTTGGAGCAAGGTGCATTGGAATGGGGGTGTCCACAATCCAACGCTAACATCTGTATCAGGTTCTCAGACCTGTAGTTACGTTATTGGCGTTCCTTTCACTTGCGTATTCGTACAGATAATTTTTAGGTTTATGCGCAAGCGATATAGACGTCCATGGCCCATGCTGAAGGTACCTTCCCCTCAGAAATACTGTCCTCCAACTCAATAAACCATCGAACAGCCTGCGTTTCGGTTCCTTGTGACCTCAAATGGTTCACGAGTCCCCGATACAAACACCGACAGGTTGTGGCAACTTCACTCCGGTCAACATCCACATCGGACCTAGATACACAGTTAACTAGATACATTCTCTGAAGGTATGGGACAGATTCAGATCCAACTTCTTCCAGAAGCTCTTGTTCAATATCCATAAGCTCCGCAGGTAAGGGAGCGGGGCATTGATCAAATGACTCCAATGAATCACAAGCACCAATGTCTGTCGATAGGTCTTCTCTTTGAACCTTTTCCGCTGCTTGTTGATCAGCTTCAGGACTGGATCCGCTGCATGCTGTCAGTGCAAGAAGAAAGATAAATCCAATTATTAGCTTCATACATGTAAACGTTAGTGCCGCTGAAGCTCTTATCGGCTTTGAAGCTATGTGTTTCTGAAGCTTTCTTTAGCGGAGATTCAAGTTTTGATATAAATTTTGACATGGATTCATCTGCGTTATATTCCGATGATTATAGAAAGAACCCAGAAAAAGTCTGGGAAGAAATGCGAAATGACTTCCCTGTATTTTACGACGACATCTCGAATATGTGGTGGGTGTCTCGTTATGAAGATGTCAAAAATATTTTTATAGACTATGAAACGTTTTCCTCATCAACCTACGAGTTAACGACTGGCCAGGTAGTAGGGCCAACGCTTATCTCTCGGGATGATTATGGGCATGTTGTCCGTAGAAAAATAGTCGCTCCTGATTTTGTAGGTAATAGGTTAAAATCCTACGAACAATTGATTGAGGATTGTGTCAGGAATCTTATTGATAATTTCGTCAGCACAGAGAAGATCTCTTTAGTTGGTGAATTCAGTTCACAACTTCCTGTAGATGTTATTTCAGCGATACTTGGGATGGAGGGCGACGGCCAGCTTTTCCGTCAATGGGTTACTTCAATGATTATGGGTTTAAATGACTCGCCAGAGTTACGGCAAGAAGGACTTAACGCTACTGCCGCGTTTTGTAGTCACATAGCTCCATTACTGAATGAAGTAGATAATCCAGATCGTAAAGACCATATTGCAAAAATAGCAAGAGCAGAGATAGAGGGAGAACGGTTAACAGATGAAGAGATTACTGCATTTTGTGGACTTCTTTTTATAGCGGGTGGGGAAACAACTGATAAAGCAATAGCAAATATGTGGTGGAACGTCCTTAATCGCCCAGAAGTGTTGGAAGCTGTGCTTGATGATGATTCGTTGTGGGATAATGCTTTCAGCGAAACGATGAGAAGAACACCGGCAGTTATAAGTGAGGAAAGATTTTTAACCAGAGCAGTAGAAATACATGGAGTAGAAATTCCAGAAGGCGGAAAAGTTCGAGCCTGTTTAGCTGCAGCGCATTTAGATCCAACTGTCTTTAAGGACCCATTGAGTTTTGATCTTTATCGACCTGATATGAATCTCGGAAAAGAAAATCGGTCTGGAGTTTCAAAAGATAGCGAACGAAGCGGCCATTTTGGCTTCGGACTTGGGAAACATTTCTGTATCGGGTATGAGCTCGCGCGAAATGAGGCCATAGTCGGGTCAAAAAGAATTCTTGAGCGTCTGGGTAGACCTAGTCTTCAAGAGAATCAGCAAGGTCCGGTTATTCAGGCACGTAATTCGTTCTTTGCTTGTAAAGAACTGATCGTGTCTTTTCAGAAATAGCAGACAGGTGAAAGAATATGATGAGCGTGGCTAGTAAATCTGATGCTTCCAAAACGAATAGTAAGGGGATGACATGAGTGAGAAACAGATTGATCAACTCGAAGAGAAACAGAAAATTGTCGATCTTACTATTGCGTACACGTGGATTATTGACCATGGTCCACGGGAAAGACTTCGAGAGATTTTTACTGAAGATGCGGTATTCATTATCGATACAAGACACTTAAACGGTATTGATGAAATAAGGGGAAAGATAGAGAGGACGCTTGGAGGTTTATCTGCGTCTCAACATATTGTTTCGAATCATCAGGTATCCATCGATGGAGACACGGCTACGTCTCGTTGCTATCTTCATGCTCAACATACTCTTAATGAAACTGAAGGGGGCGATAACTATGTTATGGCCGGTAGGTATATCGATAAATTGGTTCGAGTCGATTCAGAGTGGCGTATCACTGAGAGGCAATTAATGCTGGATTGGACTGAAGGAAACAATC
>PAYW01000020.1 GCA_002715425.1 Actinomycetota bacterium
ATCCCAAAAAATCTGTGCATCAAGGTGAGTATGAACGTCCACAAATCCTGGCGTAAGTACTTTCCCCTCCGCTTCGATAATTTCGGCCGCTGTTGCACCATTCAAGCTTCCTATATCTTGAATTCGATCTCCAACGACTCCAACATCACCGGTGAATCGGGTTTTCCCAGTGCCATCAATAACTTGAGCGCCTTTGATAAGTAGATCAAACATTGCTACCTCCCCTTCATAACGATACGTTAGTTCATCTAAGGTTGTATTCTCAATGAGACCGCTAAGGTTAATTAGCTTAAAGATAGGAGAACACAGTGAACAAAGTTCATGTTGACGAAGACTGGAGAATTCTTATCGGTGGAGAGCATATTTCCACAACGGACCATTATGACATTGTCGATCCTAATACGACTGAAATTATAGGACGTGCTCCCGAAGCAACCGTTGAGCATGCATTAGCAGCTGCGGCTGCGGCGAAAGAAGCTCTTAGCTCATGGAGGGCGCTCTCCATGGATCAGCGGTGTGAGTATATTGGAAAAGCAGCAGATGCCCTTGAGTCACAATGTGAAGGTTGGGTTGATCTTGTTCAAGCTGAAACAGGGGCAACTATAAAAGTCGCTCGAACAATGCAGGTCGCAGGTGCCTTTGTAGATCGGTTTCGATATTATTCCAAACCATTCGAAATGAATCATCCGCTACCACCTCTCTATTCTGCTGCTAGCGCTTTAGCCCCTGAGTCTCTTATAACTGGAAATGTTCTTCGCCAACCAGCAGGTGTAGTTGCGTGTATCACTCCTTACAACTTTCCGCTCGTGAATGTGGCAGGGAAAATTGCTCCAGCATTAGCTATGGGAAATACAGTCATAATAAAACCTGCGCCACAAGACCCCTTGGCGATTATCAAATTAGGCGAAGTTCTAAATGAAGTCTTTCCTCCCGGTGTAGTGAACGTAATTGTTGGTTCAAGCCCAGAAGTTGGGGCCGCACTTGTTGATTCAAAGGATGTCAATATGATCTCCTTTACAGGAAGCTCTCAGGTGGGCGCAAAGATNATGGAAGCTGGAGGGAAGACGATGAAACGGCTTCTTATGGAGCTAGGCGGAAAAGGTGCTCTGATCATGACTGAAGATTGCGATGTGCAAGCAGCAGTCGGCGGAATAGCTAGTGTGTGGGGTTTTCACAGTGGACAAATTTGTACTGCTCCCACGCGAGTGATTTGCCATAGAGAAATATACGAACCGACCATAGAAGCGCTAACAGCAGTTTCTGAATTCATGACTTTGGGTGATGCACGTGAGGAAAGCACTCTCGTTGGGCCAGTAATAACAGAGACTCATCGCGATCGCGTTGAAGCCTTTATCCAATCTGGAATAGATGATGGGGCTGAAGTTGTAGTGGGGGGAGAGAGACCTGAAAGAGATGGGTTCTTTATTGCGCCAACTTTGCTTGCAGGGTGCACCCCAGAAATGCATGTAGTTCAGGAAGAAGCATTTGGTCCGGTTGTTGTTATTATGCCCCACGACGGAGATGGCCATGCAATTGAATTGGCTAATGAGAGTGATTACGGGTTATTTAGCTACGTCTATGCAGGTAATACGACAAGAGCTTACGAAATAGGAGAGCAATTAGAAAGCGGAAATGTTGCGCTTAATAGTATTGCGCCGCATATGTATGCCCCTTTTGGTGGATTCAAAATGTCCGGAGTTGGTCGCGACAGGGGGAAGTGGGGCCTCGAAGCCTATAGCGAAATACAGGCGATCAACTGGCCAAGCTAAATAAAGAAAATCCTTCATGGCACATTTGTCGGTCAATTTCGAAATAGTTGTAAAAACTAGAGCGCGGAACCTTTGTTAATTCTGACGGCTGCAGAGGTAATAGTTATTTCCGGCATCTCCATCTACACGCGTAACTTCCTCAACCTTGAAACCTGCATCAGTAAATATTTCCCGAGCCTTTTGTGCTCCCCACATGGCTCCGAGGCCTTCCCCCTCGTATGCCAAGGACACTGACATGCAATGCATGCAGGAGACGGTGTACCCAAATGTTCCAATCGGGTGGTCAAGATTCTCTCCCAAGTGGCTAGAGGCGCAAAGATCAGCACATAACCAGTAGCCTCCAGGTTTTAAGCTTGCATAAATCCCGCTGACCATCTTTCGAGGATGTGCTTGATCATGAACAGCATCAAAAGTCGTTATGAAATCGAAGGCTTCATTCAATTGAAGATTAGCCGCATCTTGTTCTAGGAATTCAACATTGCCTAAATTGAGATGCTGTGCTTCTTCTCGCGCAACGCTAATAGCTTCCGACGAAAAATCTATTCCTGTAAAGGTGCTGTTAGGAAAAGCCTGAGCCATTACATTTATTGCATGCCCCGATCCACACCCGATGTCGGCAACGCTAATGCCGCTCTCCAGACGTTCCTCAATGTTTGGAACTATTGGGAGTACGGAATGAATTAGGAGGCTATCGAAGCGGGCTGCGCTAGCCTCCGCCATCACTGCGTGGAATGTAGTGTATTCGCTGTATGGAACTCCGCCCCCAGATCGAAAGCACTCCACGATCTGGTCTTCTACTTTGGCAAGTAATGGGATGTATTGCATGTATAGAGATTGGTTTCTCGGCCCTGCTGACCTCGTAAGCATTGCAGCGTGCTCCTTGGGGAGAATGTAGAGATCTCTAAAAGCGTCGTATGAGATAATTTCTGCAGTCGTCATGGCAGCGAGCCATTCGCGGACATATCGTTCATTAAGCTTCGAAAATTCAGCTAGTTTTTCGCTTGAACAAGGTCCGATTTCTGACATAACGTCGAACAGGCGCACCTTGTGGCCGATACTAACCATTAATGCTGCTGAAGCGCCGTTTAAAATGCCACCAATTTTTTTCCCGAATGCAGATAGTTTCTCAGCGTTAAGATCCGATGTCATTGGATATCCTTTGTCTTCTATGCGTATAGGTATGATAGGTCAGCTTGGGGAACCAACACCCTCATTTTTGGGACTCTCTTCGCTTTCTCTTGGAGGTAAAATACCTGGCACGAGGTACGGAATGACCGCAATGAGCAGTGTAGCTATTGCTACGACAATGGCAATGCAGCCCCATGTTCTTCCGTCAACCCATTCTAAGGCGAAGTAATTTCGTGTAAATGGCAGCGCAAGAATGCAGGCTTGTAATCCTGCCATAGCAAAAGCCAAACCAATCTTCCACATGCGGAGAGGGCGTGATACTACTACTAGAACTACCAATCCGATCAAAAGAAGAGTTATGGTTGCGGCTGTCCGAGCCTCGGCCAATTCCCGAATACTGATCTCCGTTCCAGCCCAGTCACGAGATTTAATATAGACAGCCCAAGCAGAAAATGCAGCTACAGCTCCAGCAGGAAGTGAGAAACGAATCACTCTTTTTAAAAACCCCGGACGAACTAGGTTCGTATTTGGGGCAAGAGCTAGAACTAGGCCAGGGAGTCCGATACTAAAGGAACCAATTAATGTCAGTTGCCGTGGGAGGAACGGAAATTCAACACCTTGTATCCCAATAATTGCTGTTAGGAGAAGTGCGTATACAGCTTTCGTCACAAAGAGATTCGCAACCCTCTCAATATTGTTAATAACTTTACGTCCTTGGGCAAGGACTTCAGGGAGAGTGGAGAATCTATTGTCCAAAAGAACTAGCTGAGCAACACCACGCGAAGCTGAACTTCCACTCCCCATTGCGATTCCCATATCTGCATCTTTCAGGGCAAGTACATCGTTTACACCATCGCCTGTCATCGCAACCACATGTCCTTCATTCTGAAGGGCAGCTACCATAGATCTTTTCTGATATGGAGTTACACGTCCGAAGACTGTCGACTGGTTAATTGCTTCTGCCAATTCGGAATCATTACTCAAAGTTCGAGCGTCAACGTTAAGGTGAGCATTTGGTACTCCTGCCCGATCAGCTACTGTAGCCACAGTAGCCGTATTGTCACCTGAGATGACCTTCAAATCAACGCCCTGATCCGAGAAGAATTTCAGTATCTCCGGAGCATCATCTCGGACTGTATCATCAAGGAGGATTAGTGAGAGAGGTTTCAGGTCGTTAGGTAACTCTGACTTGTAGGATTGGGCGCTATAGCAAAGAGCCAGCACTCTTCGACCAGTTTCCGCATGTTTTTGAGCTGCCGCTGCGGCTTCTTCGAATGACTGGTCGATTAAGATATCAGGTGCACCAACGAAGAAAGTTCCGCGACCCTCAAATTCAGCAGATGACCATTTTCGTGCTGAACTGAAGGGTTCTACATTGACGGCTTTCCAGTCTTGAGGAGAGTCATGACTCTGGGCTACCGCGGCCATTGTTGGGTTCGGATTTGGATCACTATGGGCAACTGCGCCAACTGCTAAAAGAACGAAACTTTCTTCAACCCCAGCGAAGATCTCTAAACCGCCATACCCTATCTCTCCTGTTGTGATAGTCCCCGTCTTGTCAAGGCAAAGAGTGTCAACTCGGGCTAGAAGTTCGACTGTAGCCAACTCCTTAGCTAATGCTTGGCGTTTTGCAATAGTGACCACACCGGCGACAAAGGAGAGGCTAGTTAATAGAACAAGCCCATCTGGGACCATGGCAACAGCAGCAGCAACCGAGCCTTGCAGCGCATCCTGCCATCTGTCTTCAGCATCGAATAGCGAAAAGAGTAGTAAAACTCCGGCTGGAGGTATAAGAAACATTAAGACACGTAANATANNGTTGATACCNTTTCGTAATTCACTATCGACTAATTCAAACNNTTTTGCTTCCATCGCTAGGGTATTGGCGTATGAATCTGCTCCAATACGCTTAGCTCGGTATGTTCCAGATCCAGCATTGACAAAACTCCCTGAAAGAAGCTCGTCGTTAGTCTCTTTTACTATCGCGTCTGATTCACCAGTTAGGAGAGATTCATCTATTTCTAAACTGTTGGACTGGATNACATCTCCATCAACAACAACCTGATCTCCGGTACTTATGATAAGTAGATCATCCAAGACAATCTCTTCAGAGTCGATTTCCTTTTCTTTTCCATCTCGTCTAACAAGGACATTAGGGGCATTCAGCAGCTGTAGTTTCATCAGTTCTCGCCGGGCATAAACTTCTTGCGCAACACCAATTACGCTATTTCCGATTACCACTCCCACAAAAAGCCCATCGGCAGGAAAGCCAGCTATAAGGATCAAGACAAAGAGCGCCAACATTATGGCATTCACAGGATTGAACACGTTTGCGTAAATTATTTCCGATAGAGATCGAGATGTCGTTTCTGGGGCTTTATTGGTTTGTCCATTGTTTTTGCGTGTCGCAACTTCGCCGGAATCCAATCCATCAAAAGTTTCCGAGGTCACCTTGTTCTCCCTTTAAATGCATCGATCACGCTACCAAACTTTATCGGATTAACTTTGAAGCGTTGTGCTTTCACCAAGTTGAAACCTCCAAATAGGGTCTTCCATTACAAGTCTATGCCGGTGTCCTTCGCTCGATACCTCTCCGCTATCATATGCACTATCACCTTCCCAAATTGCGGCCATTCCATTATCTGTTCGAATAATTTTCGTAGCGTAAGCTCTTGGGCCTCTGGTAGAGATAGTTTGTAACGCAATCTTAACAGAGGAGAATTCCTGTAGGTCAAACAAGGTAATCCAAGTAGGTGGAAGAATTTGAATTCTTTTATCATGAGCTCGAGCGAGGGCATCTTCGGGCCTCCACCATTCATGATCGATTATTTCTCCGTCGTCGATTACCACTTGGCCCTCGGGGGAGGGAGCGATAAAGAACCATGTCGAGAATCTCCGAGGAGCTTCTACAGGGGGAATCCAGTGGCTGTAGTAAATTAAGTCATCAGAATTCAGTATCATTCCAGACTCTTCCTCGCACTCTCGAACAGCTGCGGACAAAGCTGCATCATGCTGGTTTTGTCCCATGGTCTTATCTTCCTCTTCAACTTTTCCACCAGGAAAAACCCACATACCTTCAGCAAAAGAGAGATTTGAATTACGTCTCATCATCAATGTTTCAAGGCCCCTATTTGAGTCCCGAAGTAAGATTACTGTTGCGGCAGGAATTAAAGAGTTGCNCTCAGTTCCATGCTGATCTAACCAATCTTCAAAAGGCATCTTATTTTTCATGGGTATCAACAAATCTCCGAGGAAATGCTCCAATAGCTCAATTTAGACCTATCGTAACCAATTGAATGGGAAGAGAGAAACTAGAATTCACTAACTCGGTAATACTGTTATTGGGTTGCATGGCATTATTCATAACGGGATCCTGCGCAAGCGCGGATAGTCCTTCCTTATCCGCTGTTCCGGCCCAAAGCGAAGCTACTGTAGCGCCACCTGAGATAGGTCAGGAAACTTCGGAAGAGTCAGATATTTCAGTTCAAGAATCAAGCAATGAAATTGAGACTGAGCAAGAAAAAATCGTAGTCGAAGAAGTTATCCCTTCTACACGGGGAGTTAGTGATACTTCAGTACGCATCGGGATAATAAAGACCGGAGATGTGTTTAGTGATGTAGAGCTTGGAGTAGAAGCCAGAATTAGTCGCGTTCAGGCTGAAGATGATACCAACGCCAGAGAGATCGAAATTGTTCAGGTAATTGATGATGGCGGAGATCCACAGAGGACGTTAGAGGCAGCTCAATCGTTGGCTAATCAAGATGTGTTTGCCATAGTTTTGGCTTCGGTTGCAGCTGATAGAACAGTCACGAACTATCTAGCTGAACAAAATATTCCATTTTTCGGTTGGGGGTTTCTTGAGGGGTTCTGTTACCCAAACAAATGGGGATTCGGTTTTAATGGTTGCCTAAATGGCCACGCATTAAATATTTCTGGGGCAACGGTTGATGATGGTTCGTTACGCCTCTCAAAGATCTTCTATGGACGGCAGCCAACGATGACTCTTGTAACTACGTCAGATGCAGCTGGAGATGCCATGGAGGCAACAGTAAATAAAGTGTGGGGGGATAATCTTGTTGCTGTAGTAAGAATTCCGCCAACCCAAAATTCTGGGATAGCCGAGAGCATTCTTGAAGGAATAGGCAATGTAGATTCAGACATGCTTTGGCTATCAATCGGATTAGGGAAAACCCTTCAGGTGAAAGCGCAATTAATTAGTGCATTCTCAGGAATGGTTGTCGATGATGTTACTTATCTCCCAGGCATTCTCAGAGAGTATGAAACTTCCAAGGAGCTTGAAGGAGGTTACGTCTTCACACAATTTCCCCCTCAAGAGGAGTATCGAGAGGCTGCCACTCTTATCGCAACAGATTTACAGAATATCAATGGTCCTTTGATTTACAGTCAAGCAATTTCGTTAGGTTATTGGAGTACAGATTTTCTTATGCATCTACTAGATCAGATTGGCGAGGAGCTGGATACTCGAACATTCTTTAATGTGGCAAATATCCAAGGGACAGTTTATTCCCCAAATATCTCAGGCGGCCCATGTGCTTTGATGACAGCCCTTGTGCATCAAGATCCAAGTGGTGGGCTAGCATTATTGCAAGTCAGGGGAGGAGTCTTCCGACCGGTAGTTGATTTCGACTGCCCAGAACGATATTGGGAGAATTAGAAACAAATCAGAGCTATCATGGCCCAGTTTCTTCTCTCGTCGTAAAGTTGATCCTTATGGCTATTCGTTATCGAACTTTCCATTTTTCTGCTACTGACTTTCATGAAGTCACTATGTTGCTCCGTGATAACCATCACATCAATGAACAAAATTTCTGGGTACATCTCGAACCCATGGTGGAAGAGGGGGAGGTCCACCAAAGCTCAATCTTTTGGCGAATGTTTTCTAGTCGAGGTCCCGTAATTCCTAAATTTACATGGGTTCCATCCTACGAAAGGAAGGGTGAAGTTATCCCAGCACAGATTGGAATTACTCATCCAGTTGGTACAAAGGCCATCGAAAGGCTTAAAGACTTTGAGATGCAAATTCCGGAGGACTGGAACNTGCACCAAGACCATCCAAAACGAGGAATTGTGCTATCTCTACCAGAGGTGTATTCGCAAGATGAAGTGATTAGCTTTGCAGTTCGCACGCTGGAGATTTTAAGCCCATTCGNTTTCGATGGTAACTATGTAGCCTCAGTAACGATTTAGATCTAGGGAGTTTTGAGAACTTAGTCGGTTACTTCAATAGTAGCCACCAAGTCCGAGAAGGTAGCTTGACTTATCCCGTCGCTGCATTGGAGAAGCTGACCTTTTGCAGATGTTTTTGTAACTATTCCGCTATTGCCAATCCATGATGTATCCACGCCTCCCATGGACCAAGCATTCCAAACTTCCAGCACTGAAACTTCTCTTCCCCGAACAGTGAATTCAACTTCGTCGGGGCTCGTATGGCTCCATAAGGAAATCACCGGCTCACGATAGCCATTAATATCCACTGCCCCTTTATTTACAGATATTTTTAGTGCTTGAAGGCGAGGAGAATTCACACTTTCTCGTTTAACTTTTACCAAAGACCCATCTTTCACTGGGATGCGAACAAGCGCTCTTACNACTCTTCCCCGATAACTGATCGTGTCGCTGCCAGATTCTTCAAGTAGCTCTGAGATCGTTTGCTTCATCATGATGGATCGCCAAATGGATCGACGGCATTCGATGGCCAGTAAGGGATAGGAATTTCTCCTCCAGATTCGTCATAGCTTTTTGGCGATATTCTCATAGTCTCCATTTTTCCGCTTTTGAAATTGCGTCTTTGTGGAGGTTTCCCTTCTTTCATTCGTTCAATGTTTTGAGCACCAAATATCGCAGANCCAGATGCTGCTCCTACATTCTTCCAATAGCGTGTCTTTACAGTAGAGGGGGAAGGTTCTCTTCCGTCTTGAGTGAGATTGTAGATATAACCACTGGGCTTCCACCCTCTCAAGCGAAGCGTTCCCTCCTGTTTCTTTGGGCTCGTAATGTCTTTCTGCAGTGGTAGTTCAATCTCATCGTGGACTGTTGTCGAGTCTTTCCCCTGCTCAACCTGATCAGATGCATGGTCTTCGTGATCTTGTGATGGGCCACTGCCTAATTCGACAGTAGAACCATCATTGCTACCTTGCTCGATAGGGGTTTCTAAAATTAATACCTCGATCCCATTTCCTTCCTGGAAATTCTCTTCGCTCTCAATAGGTACTGCTTCCTCTTTGAAATAGATGGCTCCTGAGGACGGAGTAGCAGTAGAGACGTGAATATTTTGATTATGAAGATTGTCGTTACGAAATAGCCTCTCGTCAGGGAATCTGTAGGCTTTGGGTATAAATCTTCTATGTCTAAGTGGAGCTCCAACCCAGTCAATGGCCGCTCCAATAAGTGCAATAACAATCATGATTGCAGCGAAAGCAATAAAAGTTTCTGGGGACGTCATGGGAGATCTACGTCTATATTACTATTGCCGCCACACCCATTGGGGTCAGGGCATTACATAAGGGCAGTTCTAGGGCCAGCTGCTATTAGCTGGCGAAGCTCTCCGNTTCTTCGTTCCAAAAATCCAGTGATATATCTACTGCGTCCTGATTTTNGTTTTCGGCATTATCCCAAAAAACATGGTTTTCTATCCATCCGTAAGGAGCTGCGACAAGTGGATCGAAAGTATCTTTGGGTCTTAGATTGCGCGGAGCGAAGATCTGAGTCCAAACCCCTGATGCTCGAAGTAAAGAGACGCTGAATATGAGAATTACTGCGCTGCAAGTAATGGGTACCCAAATCGACATTCCTAAAAGATAAAACGATGCAGAGGTTTAAGCAAACTGAACTATCCATTAATAGTTGGTTTGCAGAAGATGAAAAGATTCCCCATGCTAGCGCAAGCAGGCCTAATGCCTATTAGCCTAAAAAGATCTAGGATTGGAGGAATAAGTGGGAGATCCTGTCATAGTTGAAGCGGTACGGACCCCAATTGGGAAAAGGGGAGGCTGGCTTGCAGGGATCATTGCCCCAAATCTCCTTTCGATTGCCCAGCAAGCGATTTTAGATCGCGCTGGTGTCCCCCCTGAATCTGTAGATCAATTAGTGGGAGGATGCGTTACACAAGCAGGCCAGCAAGCCTCAAATGTGACTAGAAATGCTTGGTTGAGCGCAGATGTCGGATATACCCCTGCGGCTACAACCGTCGACTGTCAATGTGGATCTGGCGCACAAGCTAATGTCTTTGCGCAGGGCCTTATAGCTACTGGGGGGGCAAAAATAGCTATTGGCTGTGGAGTTGAGCAAATGTCCCAAGTTCCTCTCGGAACTGCTGCTCGAGGTGGAGGGGGATATTACAAAGATGCGCAAACCTGGCCATGGGATGACCCACCAAATGGGCAGTTCGGAGCAGCACAACGCATAGCCGAAAATAGAGGTATCACAAGGTCGCAGCTAGATCAGGTTGGTGCTGAATCACAAAGGAAGGCCGCTCAAGCTTGGGATGAAGGAAGGTTTGATTTAGAGGTAGTCCCCGTTCCGGATGCTCCTCAAATCGATGGTGACGGAACACCAACGGGTGAGATTCTAACAGTAACTAAAGATCAAGGGTTGCGGACCACAACAGCGGAAAGCCTATCTAAACTTCGACCTGTTATAGAAGGTGAGCTACATACAGCAGGCACGTCATCGCAAATTTCTGATGGGGCCGCCGCAGTCCTATGGATGGATAGTGATTCGGCTGAAAGAATGGGTGTGGAACCAAGGGCAAAAATTTCTTATCACACCATGGTTGGTGCTGATCCATACTATTTACTAGATGGACCTGTAGCGGCAACACAAAAAATGCTAGACCAAAGTAAATATTCCATTAGTGACTTTGACCTTTTTGAATGCAACGAAGCATTCGCTTCTGTTCTTTTATCTTGGGCACAAGTCCATGACATTCCAATGGATAAAGTTAATGTTAATGGAGGAGCAATTGCTCTTGGCCATCCTGTCGGTTGCACTGGAAGTAGGCTCATCACAACACTGCTGCATGAGCTAGAGCGACAGGATAAAGAANNGNNGNTTGTAACGATGTGCCAAGGTGGAGCGTTGGGGATAGCTATTGTTATTGAAAGAATTTGAAGCCTAAATAAAACTAGAAAGAGAGACAATATGGCCAAGTACCTCGAAGGGAAAAATATTGCCATTACAGGAGCTGGATCAGGGATAGGGAAGGCTATTGCTCTTGCTGTAGCGGCAGAAGGAGCGAATATTGTCGTTGCTGACTACGGGGTTGCGCTTGATGGGTCTGAACCAACAAGTGCAATTGCAGACGAAGTTGCTCAAGAGATAGAAAGTTTAGGAGTTGAAGCCGAAGCAATAGCTGGCGATGTTTCTCATATGGCAACAGGAGCGGAAGTGGTCGATACGTCTATAAAACGATGGGGCTCAATTGACGGTGTCGTATGCGTGGCCGGAATCCTTAGAGAAAGAATGCTTTTTAATATGTCAGAAGAAGAATGGGACGCTGTCATAGCTGTCCATCTCAAGGGCCATTTCACAATTTATCGGCACGCTATGGCCGCCATGAGAAAACAGGAGACTGGGGGAAGTATCGTTGGAATCACAAGTGGGGCATTTACTGCTTCTACTGCCCAACCTAATTATTCCGCTGCAAAAGGTGGGATCGTTAGCTTAACCCGATCAGCGGCAATGACTGCGGCTAGCATCAGCCTTCGAGGTGGCCCGCAGATTAATGCAAATTGTATCGCTCCAACAGCCCGAACGAGGATGAGCGAAAAAGTTCCATTCGAATTTGAAACGGGTGATGCAAGCGATATAGCCCCAATGGCTACCTACCTTCTTTCTGATGTTGGTCGTGAAGTGAATGCACAAATCTATAGCGTGGTTGGTCGGAGAATTTCAGTTTGGAACCAGCCACGAGAAGTTCGGTCAATGTTTGCTTCTGGCCAATCATGGACACCAGAAGAAATTGAAGAAGTGCTTCCTAGGACAATCCAGCAGGAAGCCAACCCTTTTATAGAGGATCTTGAACGCCGTATGAAAGAAATGGCTAACGAGGAAGGAAAGTAAATGGCTTCCTCTGTGCCTTCATATCCACCAAGCCGTGACCTTTTGAAAGATAAGTCAGTTGTCATCACAGCAGCAGCAGGAACAGGTATTGGATTTGCTACCGCAAAGAGATGTTTAGAGGAAGGCGCTAAGGTTATGCTTTCCGACTGGCACGATCGTCGACTTAGTCAAGCTGTAGATCAACTCAATACTGATGGGTACAACGCCGTTGGCGTTGTTTGTGATGTAACTAAAGAGGAGGATGTTCAAGGGTTGATCAGTTCAGCAGAGGAAAAATTTGGCTTGATTGATGTGATGGTCAACAACGCAGGTCTGGGGGGAGATGACAATCTTGTTGAAATGGAAGATGAACAGTGGAATCGTGTTTTGGATATCACCTTAAACGGTACTATGAGGTGCACTCGGGCTGCACTTCGTCACATGATCGGAAATGAAGCAGGGGCAATTGTCAATAATGCTAGCGTGCTAGGTTGGCGAGCTCAGGCAGGTCAAAGCCATTATGCTGCAGCTAAGGCCGGCGTTATGGCTTTAACACGCTGCGCAGCTATTGAAGCTGCTGAATTCGGTGTGCGTGTAAATGCTGTCTCGCCGAGTTTTGCCAGTCATCCATTTCTTGAGAAAGTAAGTGACCCAAAGCTGTTGAAAGCCTTAGAGTCCCAAGAGGCGTTTGGTAGGGGAGCTGAACCTTGGGAAGTAGCCAATGTCATCGTCTTTTTGGCAAGTGACCTGAGCGGGTACATGACCGGAGAAAGTCTTAGCGTCAGTTCCCAACGGGCTTAACTAGGAAAAAATCAAAAAAGGTTATATTTCTAAAGTACGAGTTCCGCCATAGTCCGCAACGTATTCGTATTATTTGCTCCCACAATTAATGTTGTAACGGGAGAATCTCTCCAGAGATCTAGCCTTTCAGCGATTCGCTCTTTAGGCCCAACGAGAGATATCTCATCAGCAAAAGCACTAGGTACAGCCATAATAGCTTCGTTCCTTTTTCCATTGAGAAAAAGGTCCTGAATATTTTTTGCTTCTTCTTCATAACCCATTCGTCCCATTAATTCAGTATGAAAGTTTCGCTCCTGAGCTCCCATGCCGCCTATGTAAAATGCAATAATTGCTTTCTGGGGCAGGAGCCCATCTTCGATGTTCTCGCAGATATTCACGGTAACGTTGACTGCAATTTCGAAATCCGGACGAATTGTAAAATTCGAAAGATCAAAAATATCTGGCCTTTCTGGCGAATAATAGAGCGGAATCCACCCTTGGCACATTTCGAATGCTAGAGATATATTTCTCGGCCCCTCAGCTCCTAATAAAATCGGGATATCTGAACGAAGTGGTTCTGTAATAAGCTTTAATGGCTTCCCTAAACCCCAAGAATTAGGCGCTTCATGAGGATAGGGGAGTGGAAACATCGGCCCATCAGAGACTACCGGACGCTCACGTTCCCAAATCTCTCGTAGAATCCTTATTGTTTCACGCGTTCTCGTAAGTGGTTTCCCAAATGGTTGCCCATACCAGCCTTCAATGACCTGCGGTCCGGATACACCAATTCCTAAACAAAACCTTCCTCCAGATAGCCCATCAAGAGTCATAGCTTGCATTGCCAAAGAGGCAGGTGTTCTAGCTCCGAGTTGCGCTATGCCGGTAATTAACCTTATTTTTTGTGTATGGGCGCCAACCCAAGAAAGAGGTGTAAAGGCGTCGCTACTGTAACTTTCTCCCGTCCAAAGTGAATCGTATCCGAGGCTTTCAGCCTCTATTGCGGTTGGGACAATATCTAATTGGGGCCTTTTGGTCCAATAGCCATATTGGGCTCCGAGTTTCACTTCGTTGCACCTAGGCGGTACATACCATCAGCGCTTGGCGCTCCTTCAGTTTCTACCATGCCCTTTTGAACCATATGGACAAGGTGGCTATATACCGATTGTCCAGCGGCCATATAAAGGATATGAGGAGTGTCGACGTACATTTTCGTGACAAGGTCCGGAATTGCCATGGGTCCCTCGGAGAGGCAGTTAAGTATCTGTAGCTCTCTATCTTGACGATGAGTGATTAGGGATCGAGTGAAACTAATGGGCTTAGGGATTCTTGGCCCATGAGTTGGATAGAAGAATTCATCGTTTCTGTCTAGAAGAAGGTGAAGACTGTCCATGTAATCTCCCATTGCTCCTTCTGGAGATGGGATAACTGAAGTACTCCAGCCCATAACATGATCGCCAGAGAAGAGGCATTTCTCTTCTTTAAAGCCAAAACACAGGTGATTCGAAATATGCCCAGGAGTATGAATAGCTTCCAGAGTCCAAGTTCCTCCTTTAATAAGGTCGCCATGTCCAACTTCTATATCTGGATTGAAAGCCATATCGCCAGGTTCATCTTGTTCATGTTCATTCTCATCATCGCTTGGGAATGCCATACTTTTCTTGAGTTCTTCTAACTCTTCGGGAGTAGGAAACAGCATGTCCCAAGTGGTCGGTTTTGATCGTAAAACCTCTTCCTCTGGCAGCACAGGGTGGCGGCCAAACCCATAAATTGGAGCTCCAGTTGCAGTCTGCAGTGCTCGGCTTGCTGGAGAGTGATCCTTATGCGTATGAGTAACTACGATGTGGGATATTTCCTCTCCCGGTAAACCTGCGAGTATGGCAGATACGTGGTTATCGTTCTCAGGGCCTGGGTCGATAACGGCGACTTGGCCCCTTCCAATGATGTAGGTTCCCGTTCCGGTAAATGTAAACCGACCAGGATTGTTGGCGATAACACGTCGAACTGATGGAGATACTTCTACGACCTTTCCATATTCTGGATCGATGTCAGTAACATATGGGATTGTCACGATTGATTACTTTCAAAAGCGGTTGTAGCAGATAGGTATGAAGGTCTTTCCCCTCCACCATGGATAACGAGATTTGAACCTGATACCCAATTAGACGCTTCTGAGGCTACGAAAAGACATGCATTAGCAACATCTTTTGGATCTCCCAAGCGTTTCATTGGGATGGTTTTTTCTATTTCAGAAACACTTTCAGCATTTCCATAAAAAGCTCGGCTTTCCTCTGTGAGGATTAATCCTGCAGTCACTGAGACCACTCGAATTTCTGGACCCCATTCTAGAGCTAACGTCTCCGTGGCATTAAGTAGGCCAGCTTTCGCAGCACCATAAGCAACTCCCATGGGGTTCGCCCGCATTCCACTCACACTTGAGATATTGATTATTAATCCACCGTCGCCTTTATCAATCATTACTTTCCTTGCCATTTGAGCGAAAATCAAAGGAGCTACGAGATTTAGATCAATTACACTTTTTGTAAAACGCTCTGAGGCTGAGCTCGAATCAGCTGGAGGCGCTCCGCCTGCGTTATTTACCAGTATGTCTAAACGGCCATAGGTAGCTATGCAGTAATCGATCAGCGCCATGATTTCTGAGCTTTCCCTAACATCACACTGGAAGTAGTCAGCGATACCCTCTCCAGCTTGAACGGTTACCTGAGGTTGGGTTCGGGAACAAATGATTACTTTGGCTTTTTCTTGGAGGAAACTTTGAGCGATTTGCTTCCCTATTCCTTTGGTCCCACCTGTAACGATGACGACCTTATCTGCAATACCACTATCAGGATTTGCCATTTGGCCCCCTATTTGATCAAAGTATTAAAAATGTTGCTTTCCTTATTGTGGCAGATCGAGGGAAGAATTGAGATAACCTTTTTAGTTATCTGG
>PAYW01000021.1 GCA_002715425.1 Actinomycetota bacterium
GTCAGCAGTAAGTATTCTTGAAGGAGCTGGATATTCAACGACCACGATTACAGTCAACACACTAAGCGGTGATAACGCTGCAGCTAACGCAGAAGGCGCAGCCGCAGTCGCACAGTTTACGGCAGAAGGTGTAGATCATGTTTTTGTTATCCTTCCATTTATTTATGCATCTGGATTCTGGGGTGAAGTTGGAGCGCTAAGTCCTTCATGGGATCGAACAATACTCGATTCTGCATCTTCGAATTGCACACCATTTGGAGCCAGCCGAACTGATCCAGCAGCAGAAGGAGCTATCTGTGTTACGTCATATGACTCTTATGCAAGTCCAGATGGTGGAGTTGGAGACGATGATGCTTTCGAAGCGCAATGTCGTCAAGAATGGGTAGATCATTTCCCAATCTTTGAAGGTAAGAGCGATAAAGGAGCTCCATCTGGTGAAGTTGGATTGGAAACAGCTGACGGAGAACTTCTCAATTCAGACTATGCACCTGGTGAGTGCACTATGCAGTATTTGATTAAAGAAGCTCTTGAAAATGCTGGGGTTAACCCGACGAGAGATTCTTTCGCTGAGGCATTGCGTCAGCTTTCTGGACCTCAGGCCTTCCGTTCCAATGGAGAAGGTGCTTTCGGCCCTGGTAAGAATTACTTTTCAACGCAAATGCAAGCTGTAGAATTTACACTTGCATCAAGAAGTATTCAAAAGGGAGCTGATGGAACATTCAATGGATGCCCTGCTCCAGTTAACTGTTGGATACCTGTTACGGGTGAATGGTTTAAAATCGAAAACTAAATCAAAAATTAAGTTAAGTGAGGGGCGGCGAAAGCTGCCCCTCAACTATTTTTATGCGGAATAGAAATTAATCCCAGTAACAGTGGTTTTTGGGATCAAAAGTTACGCTGATCCATCGCCACTTCGCTGAATAGCACGTTCATCGGTCCCGAGATATGAAGCGATAACATTCGGATCATTCCGGACGGTCTCAGGTAAACCTTCGGCAATAACCGAACCTGATTCGAGACAATATATTCTGTCACTAATCGACATCACCATAGGCATATCATGCTCAATAAGAAGAATAGAGCTCCCTAGTTCTTTCTGTATAGCTCGGATAAGAGGACCAAAAGCTTCGGTTTCTTTTTGCGCTACTCCAGCAGTTGGTTCGTCTAGAAGCATCAATTGAGTATCCAGTGCGATGAGCGCTCCGAGTTCCACAATACGTCGAGTTCCGGTAGACAATTCAGAGATCAGCTGATCCGCATACCTTCCTAAGCCAAGGTAATGAATAATCTCCTCAGCTTCAGCTCGCTTTTTTCTTTCAACGAATGGCGACGGCGGCACTCCAAGCATCGACGGCAGTAGAAGCGACCGTTCACGCGCCTCGAGTGCAGTCATTATTGTCTCGCGTGCGGTAAGGCTGCCAAAGAGCTTCGCATTTTGGAATGCTCGACCAATACCTTGCCTTGCCCGTGTATGACTTGCACGGTCATGGATTGACGCTCCGTGAAGTGTAATTTCTCCTTCAGATGGAACGAATCCGGATATTGCGTTCATTAACGTTGTTTTACCAGCTCCATTTGTGCCAATAAGTCCAACGATTTCTCCTTGTTGCACATTAACTGAGACATTAGACACTGCTAGTCGACCACCAAAACGAACAATCACATTTGATGTCTCCAACGCTGGACTTNTTGTATCAGTATTNGCTTTCCTCTTTGAATGGGACCAGATTGCATCTGACTGNCCTTTATANGAAGGTTCCCAATCAGTTTTGCTTGCCATCCATGTGAGCATGGTGTCACGTGCATTATGTAAGAGAGATATTAAACCCCCGGGGAAATACATTAAGACAACAAGCATTCCTAACCCACTGGAGAAGAGGCGAACCTGCGCGCTGCTTTCAAATACTGTAGGGATACCTACTAAAAAAACGGTTCCTAATACACCGCCTGTAATGGATGAGATTCCTCCGACGACTGCGATAGACATTACAAGTAGTGATTCGCTTGGTTGGAAGGCAAGAGAGCGAAGAGATCCAGTAGCAGGAACTAGAAGGCCTCCAGCCAAAGCCCCTATTCCTCCCGAAACTGCGAAGGCGATTAGCTTTGCCCGTGTCGGAGAAATGGTATAGGCCGACGCGGTCATTTCGTTATCGCGAACAGCAATCAATGTTCGTCCGACACCTGATCTTCTAAGACGCCATAGAAGGTAGATAACAACTGCTACAGCTGCAACACATAAGTAGTAGTAAGCTTCTTTATCAGCTTTAAGATCATAACGTCCAAATATCACGGGAGGTTTAACTTTTGCTCCTCCAGCAGGGTTGGTATTTAATCTTTCGATCGAGAGGATCCAACGTCCAGCGACCAATGAGAATCCAAGTGTGGCAATCCCTAGATATAAACCGCGTATCCGTAGTGCCGGTATTCCCACAATGATAGCTACGAGGATTCCCCACAAGACACCAATTCCAAGTGCCAGAAAATAATTAAGTGATTCTGCGTAATAGGAGGTCATAAAGGCTCCTACTGCAGCGAATGCATATTGTCCTAGGGATAATTGCCCAGCCCAACCGGTAAGTACAACGGCTGAGAGAACGACCAGCATGACAACCATTACTCCTGCGAAAGCAATAAGGCGACTCGGTTTATCAACTACCCATGGCAAGCCAATAATTGTGATGGCGAGAGTAGCAATCCCAACTCGTGAAATCCACTTATACAAGGGGTACTGAACGAGATCTTCATGAGCGGATCGCAGTCGCGGGGTCAAAACCCAGGATTGTTCATTGGTTCTGTTTCCGCGATTAATAAACAACATCAGGAGAAGAAGAACTAAGAAGATAGTCAACAGATTGGAGCCATTTCCAATTCCCCAGTCNTCAAGGAAACCTTTGCTTTTATTGGCGAGAACTAGACGATTGATGATTCCGATGAGGATTCCACCTAGTAGCGCCTTGGGGAATGACTGCAATTTTCCGAACATTGCAGCTGTTAAGGAAAATAATAGGAGTTCAGGGCCAAGACTTGATCCGACACCNCCAGCATCTAATNTTTGTACNGGTCCGATTAAAAGNGTTGAAACGCCAGCTAAAACACCTGCAATTAACCAGACCTGTGTAGATACTGACCTAATCGAGATCCCGGCAAGTTGTGCAGCACTTGGATTATCNGCTGCAGATCGGACAGCTAAACCAAATCGTGTCTTTTGAAGGGCATACCCAAGAACAATCGCTAATAAGGGAACAACAATGAGGACAGTAACTTGTTCCCCCCGTAATACAATATTTAGTCCATCTATCTTCCAAAGACCTTTGATAGGGGTCGGATAGTCCACGCGCTCATTGACAGTGGGTAGCCATATCTGTATCAATGCAACTAATTGGGCAACACCTAATGTCGCAACGAATAGAAGCAGTCTCGGCTTTGTAAAGAGTCTCCGAACTACTAAAAGTTCTGTAGCCGTAGAAACTGCTGCGCTAGCAGCGATTGCAATAATTGCAGCTAACCAATATGGAAGGCCATAGTTGACCATCAACATGCCCATAACGAATCCGCCCAAAGTTCCTATAGCNCCCTGAGCAAAGTTGATGACACCGGTTGCTTTAAAAATGAGAACCAGTCCAATAGCTACCAGAGCATAGATAAGTCCATCAATGAATCCTTGGAAAAGTATTTCGTTGCTGTAAAGGATTCCTGCAACCGCTGACATCATGATTAAGCACCTTCCCCTGACAGGAAGACGGCTCGGAGAAGGTCATCGCGTTCGAGCAATTCTTGTGCTGGGCCTTGGAACTGTATGCGTCCACGTTCCATGAAGATTGCACGATCAGCGATTGATAACGCTACATTCACTGACTGTTCAACGATCACCATAGTAATTCCGAGCTCTTTCAATTGTTCAACGACTTTCAGAAGGTCCTGAACGACAACTGGCGCTAATCCGAGCGAAAGCTCATCGATTAGAAGGAGTTCAGGTTCGAGAAGTACGGCTTTCGATAAAGCCAGCATCTGTTGTTGTCCTCCGGACAAAGATCCGGCCTTATCGTTTAGTCTGTCACTTAACTGGGGGAAGATTACGAATACTCTTTCCATCCGTTCGGCCCGCAAATGCTCATCCTCTATGAGCCAACTCCATACTTCAAGGTTTTCACCAACTGTTTGTCCCGTGAAGAGAGCTTCGCCTCCTGGTACTTGAACCATTCCGAGTGAAACCCTGTACTCGGGATCAACGAGCGTGATGTCTCTTCCATTCATGCGGACAACGCCTCTGTCAGGCATTTGCAAGCCTGCTATTGCTTTTAAGGCAGTTGATTTTCCGGCACCGTTGGTTCCTAGAAGCGCTAGTGTTTCCCCTCGGCGGATCTCGAGATCAACATCGAAAAGGACCTGTAGGTTGCCATAGCTAACGTTCATGTTTTGTACCTGTAGAACCGGTACCTGATCTGGGTTCTCTTTTGCTCTCCGTTCCTCTTCTTGTTCGTTTAGGAGTTCTTCAACGACAAGTGATATATCTCTTTTCATGAAACGTGAACCGTACATGATTAGGACACCGCCTATTAGCGCTGCTGGAGGAACGACGATAGTGAGTGCTGTTCGTTCCCCATATGCATCGGAAAAAGCTCCCGTTAGGATGCCGCCGAAGAATCCTCCCATGAGGAAGATATAGACACCTACTAGAGAAAAGGCTTGTGCCCGCATTCTGTATGGAACCACGGCAGATAAGGTTGGCCCCATTTGTGTGAATGCTGCGCCTTGGCAGGCGTTCCCGAGGGTGTAGAAAATTATTAAGATAACGATGTTTGAAAATCGAACTCCGATTGTTACGAAAATCCCGTACAAGGTGACGAGTAAACCCATTAACCAGAGGGCTTTTCTTGGATCTTGGCGGAAAAGCTTGTCACCTATTTTTCCAGCNATTGGAATAGCGATAAGGGCTGCGGCCCAGCTAATTGAGATCAGCCAGCCGCGTTTAAATGCGCCATAGCCGTAATACTCTTCGAGGAGAAGAGACATGGTTGTTGGGACAGCGACGAGAGCAAAGCCTAGAACTCCAATACCAACTACTAAGTAATAGAAAGATCTGACATTTTTTAGTCTTTGAAATGCTGAGGAAAGACGGACTGGAGGTTCCTCTTCAGCTTTTTCTAATTTCCCGCCCAGAACAGCGTCTTGCTCGTATGCTCCACGTACTGGTTCTTTTAAGAGAAATATCGCAACTACGAGTATGAGGGCAGGAATAGAGAAAAGATAGAACGCTATTCGCCAATCTTCTGGACCGTCGCCAGCTAATAAAACAATTCCGCCAGCTATAAAAGGTCCGATCACTTGACCTATCGGCCGCCCTAAAGCTTCAGCAGCGAAGATTCTTGCACGGATAGCTATTGGATACTGGTCAGCAATCAGTGAAGGGGAAATTGGGATTTTTGCTCCTGCGCCCAAGCCGGTTCCAGCTCGCCCTATTGCTAGTTGGAAGGCATTTTGCACTGCCCCAGTGAAGGCTACAAGACCTGCCCACAGTCCGGTTGCAATTGAAAGAACACCCACTCTTCGGTATCTGTCCGCTAACCAGGCAAAGGGAATAGTTGAAAGAACAAGGACTACCCCTCCAAAACTTCCCAACCCCAGAAGCATTGTGTCAGAGATGTTCAATGTTTCTTGGATATCGGGTCCGAGTACGGTAATAGCTACGCGGTCAAATTCCTCAACGATGGATAGGAGGAGTAGAACAAGAGCCATTGAAACTCCGCCTTTTTGCACTCCTTCCTTAAAGGACATTTCTTCATCACCTACTCCGGGGAGTAGGTCGTCAGGCAAGATNGTTTCAGCAGTAGCNTCTTCTAAGGCAGCTTTTCGNGCTTCTTCCTCTTCAAGGATGGTCGCAGAGATACTTGCTGCATCATTTGAAGTTGATGCTTCNTCCACTNTCCCCCCTTATGNNTTGCCTTCAATTATTTATNCGAGAGCGTAGTAGAAACTNAGCGATATCTCATCTTTAGGNAANCNCAAAATTACTATTTTGCTGATTGAATGATTTCAGCAATNTATGAAGGGGTTTCTTCGATGGGNATTAGNGNTGCCTCTCCACTTGNNCGTGGAGCAAANTCAACTACACCATCGGCTATTCCCTTAGGTCCTANCGTCACCCGATAAGGAANACCAATTAATTCAGCATCCGCAAATTTCACNCCTGGGCGAGCGTCGCGNTCATCAAGNAATACTTCTATGCCAAGATNCAGNAGCGAATCNTATATTTGTTCNCCGATGCGGANNTTTTCCTCATCCTTTGGCTGGACTATGGTGACAATNACNTCNAATGGGGCAACTGNNAATGGCCANANAATTCCCTTGTCGTCGAAGTGGGTTTCGACGATNGTNGCCATNGCTCGTTCTACNCCNATTCCGTAACTGCCCATAACNACAGTNCGACTTTTCCCATTTTCATCNAAGACGNTNACNCCGAATGCTTCAGCGTATTTTGTGCCTAGCTTAAAAATGTGGCCTGACTCAATTGTTGGGACAATATCCAATGGCTCCATGCACGTTAAGCACAGATCTCCGCTCTCGACTTCACGAAGGTCGACCCATTCGTCCACGTTGATGTCTCGCTCCACGCTCACACCAGAAAAGTGGTAATCATTTTCATTCGCTCCCGTAATCATATTGATTCGCCCATTTAGGGAACTGTCGGCGTAAATCGGGCATCCTGAAACATCAACCGCACCTAAAGAACCCGGTTCAGCGCCGAGAAAGTCCAGTGTTTCTTCACTTCGTGCTTGACGAATCAACGTAGCCCCAGTTGCATCGGCGAGTTTTTGTTCGTTGAGCTGGTGGTCACCCCGAAGAAGAGCCAACGTGATTTGCCCGTCGACGACGTACACCATGGTTTTGATTTGGTTATTAGCTAGATGCCCACTTTCAGCAAGTTCTGCAATGGTCCTGATTCCAGGGGTTGCAAACTTTTCTGTTTCTTCTGGCCCGGTCTCATCGGCTACCGGTTCAAGGTATGAGACAGCTTTTTCTATATTTGCCCCATACCCGCAACCAGCGCAGATCACTGTTCTATCTTCGCCAGAATCTGCCCGGACCATAAACTCAACACTGTCAGACCCCCCCATGTTCCCTGAAGACGCCTCAACAGGGATGGCCTCGAGATCCATTTTGTTAAAAATTCTTGAATACGCTTCATGCTGAAGGGTAAATGAAGCATCTAAGCCCTGCTCGTCTAAGTCGAAAGAGTAGGCATCCTTCATTGTGAATTCCCGAACACGAAGTAGGCCACTTTTCGGCCGAGCTTCATCACGGTATTTAGTATGAATCTGATACCACATCTGGGGTAGCTGTTTATACGATGTGATTTCAGATCCGACGATCGCGAAAATCTCCTCAGCCGTTACTCCAAGAGCTGCTTCAGCACCATGCCGATCTTCAAGGCGAAACATAATTTCACCCATTGATTCCCAACGACCGGACTTTTGCCACGTAGAGGCTGGCTGTAACGTTGGCATTTGAACCTGCTGCCCGCCGATACTGTTCATCTCTTCCTCAATTATTGCGATTATTTTTTTCCTCACCCTATGGGCTAGCGGAAGAAGAATATAGTGACCAGAATGCAATTGGCGTATATATCCCCCTCTGACAAGCAACTTATGGCTTTCAGCTTCAGCATCACCTGGAGCATCGCGCAAGGTCGGAGAAAATAAAGAAGTCCATCGCATTATCTACAAGCGTAGTTACCCAGACGCTTCATAGCTAACCTTTTACCAATGGGACGAAATCTTTCGAAGATAGCAAGCGCTATCGGAACACTTCTTTTCTTCTTACTACTTACTTCATGCGGCTCGACGACTCAACAATCTCTAACTGATATTGATCCCTCAAATCAAAAATCTGATGCCACCACGTTGCAAGCAGTTGATGGAACTTCCGTAACTTTCGGCGATTTTGGTCAGCAACCAACAGTCCTTTGGTTCTGGTCCCCTCATTGAACACGCTGCCAAATAGAAGCTTCTACGGTCGCAGAAGCCCAAAAAAAGTACATAGGTCAAGTTGACTTCGTCGGTGTAGCTGGACGCAGCGACCTCGACAACGTAAAAGAATTCATCACATCGTTCGATGTAGGGCAATTCCCTCACCTGTATGACTCTGACGGAGAGATTTGGGCTCGTTATGGAGTGTCTTCCCAACCGGCTTGGGTTTTTATCGACTCAAACGGAGAACCGCAACGAGCATTTGGGGTCTTGGGTAAGTCTGCGCTTGACGGTGAGGTTCAAAAAATCCTCATAGATAGTTAAGACATTGCGGTTAATCTCGTAACCAATTTGCGCATGATCGATAGACTGATGGAGTGGATTTATCAATTCGAATACCTCGCCCCGACGATTGGCATGTACATCTACGAGACGGAGCAATGCTCGAGGCAGTTGTTAAATATACGGCTAACAGATTTCGATACGCCATCATTATGCCGAACCTATCCCCACCGGTAGCTACCTCTGAGGTAGCTGAGCTATACCATCAACGAATACTCAAAGCAGCAGGTGATCAAGCCCCATGGTTCCGACCCCTTATGACGCTGTATTGCTCACCTAGTCTGGACCAAGATGACCTTCTAAGAGGTCACGAAGCCGGAATAGTGAAGGCTGTCAAATATTACCCTCTTGGAGCCACCACAAATTCGGATCATGGCGGAGATAACATACTTCATTTCATTGAATTATTTGAAACAATGGCAGATCATCAAATCCCGTTATTAGTCCATGCCGAATCAACAAATCCAGATATAGACCTATTCGACAGAGAAGCTGCATTTCTGGAACAGGAACTCCACCCCTTATGTGAACAGATACCAACCCTCCAAGTTACTGTAGAGCATGTTTCCACGAGTGCGGGAGTTGATTTTGTCCTCGATCATTCTCAAGTAGGGGCTTCAGTTACGCCACACCACTTATCCAGAAATAAATCTGACCTTATGACTCCGGAATTTGACCCTAATCTCTTTTGCAAACCCATCATTAATTCTGAATCTGATCGGCAAGCTATCGTTTCCGTCGCTACATCAGGTAACCCCTCATTTTTTCTCGGTACAGATTCCGCACCACACCCAACATCAGAAAAATATGGGGAACAGGCAAAGGCGGGTATTTTTAATGCAGCATACGGTCTTGAGGTTGTTGCTGAAATCTTCGCCCAGGAAAATAAACTAGAGTACTTCGCAGATTTTGCTTCAAATAATGGATCAGCTTTTTACGGGTATGAGCCCTCAGAAGATGAGTTGCTTCTTTCAAGAAAGCAAGTAGAGGTAGAGCTCGCGCCCACTCTATCTACCCGCGAAGGCGACCAAGTCGTACTTTTTGGGGTGGATGAAGCTTCACAATGGACCATCTCGAAGATTTAAACCATTTTGAGAATTACTCTGTTTCCTTAGTTCGATAATCTCCATACGCGCCATCACGATCAGATAGGGCTTCCGTTAGACCCTTATCTTTAATGCTGCCGAGAAATTCTTTCATTGAATCAGTATGGATACCTAATGCGCATAATTCAGTTCCTGCCCGAATCCCAGTTCGTAAACCCATTATTTCCATCTGGCGATGAACAACTCGTTTGTTAAGCTGAGTTAAATCTGTGGGCGTTTTTGATATTCGTTCGGCAATAGCTAATACTTCCTCTTCAAGTTTTTCAGCTGGAAATGCTCTATTCGCCCATCCTTCAGCAACTGCCTCGATACCAGTAATTGAGTCACCGGTCATCATCATCTCCATTGCTCTTCGCATACCTAGAAACCATGTATGAAAATGCATATCAGGTACTCCGAAACGCGTGGCCGGATACCCCATCTGAGCATCTTCAGCGATATAAACAAGATCACAACAAGTAGCTAATTCGCTTCCCCCAGCGAGACAATAGCCATGCACCTGAGCAATAACGGGCTTTGCAAGGTCCCAGATACTCATCCACCCTTCGGTCACATGGCGAGGCCATTGACCTTCACCTCCGGCAGTAAAGAAGGGCATAGCATGTCCAGCATTAGCTCCTGAAAGATCATACCCAGCTGAAAAAGATGGGCCGGCACCACGAATGATTGAAACCTTTACATCTGAATCCATATCAGCATCTCGAAGAGCACTGAGAATGGCACCTCGAAGTGGATGGATTAATGAGTTACGCTTTTCTGGCCTGTTCATCGTCAATCGACGGACGCCAGGGATCGGATCATCAATTAGTAAGATTTCAGAATATTCTACTTCGCCACTGCCTAGATTAGTATTTTCGTTTCCGTACTCACTCATATTTTCCCAACTTTCGTTCCTACAACCAGCGTAATCGAGAAGGAGGAAACCTAGGTGGCCCCAATAGTTCAAGAATTTATAGGCGTTCCAAGGTAGCTAGTAAAGTTCCCGATCGATTTTTAGTGTTGGAATGGTCAAATGGAACCGAAGCTCGAGCTGCAGCAGCGCTTCCAGGTCGATGTTTCGCTTCTTCAAAGTGATATTCGGAAACAACACGAAAGTGATGCGATAGTTGCGTTGTTAAATTCCACGGAATCGTGACGGGTTCACTTAGTGTCGCTTTAGGATGTACCTCAACTAAGAATATGAAATGTCCACCAGAAGTGAGAATTCGAGCAATCTCATCAAGAGTAAGGCTCAGGTCATCAACGTGATCTAACGAATTGATGGACGTGACAACATCAAAGGACTCATTGGCAAACGGGAGTTGTTCAGCGTTACATGCCACATAACAAGCTTCATGACCTGTAATGCCTAGCTGAATATAATCATGCATTAATGGGTCAATGCCTACTCGTAATTCTGAGTCATCCAGCCACTCCAGACTTCCTCTTGGGCCACACCCGATGTCAATAACCCTTTTCCCTATGTAGATAGATCGATCCACACCTAACACATCAGTGAATATGCCTGAAGTAAATGGACTCAATCCTTTCTCACGGAATGTACGCCATCGCCAGTATCCCAGTTCATAAAGACGTTTCACATTAACGCCCAATCTTAAAAAAACCCGCCCAGCTCTTTGTACAAGTATCTCCAACGGTTTTGGTAAAGGCTGTTGATGTTCCACTCGTGCATCTTATTGCAGATAGTTATCTAAAACATGAACTCTTAGCTTCGTCTCTTATCAAATTGAGCTTCAGGTCTGTTAAGTTATAACTACGGTATGGCACCTCGACTCACCCACCTCGCTCTTCCTTGCCATGATCTGGATGCCACCATCGCATGGTATGAGAAATACACACCGTTACGAAAGACACATCATCGTCAAGACCCTTTGGGCGCTGTCGCATGGCTGTCTCCTGAAGAGCTCGGAATTGTTCTTGTGTTTATTCAGAAAAATGAAACCCCTAAACCAGTTCCGATTCTTGCTCCGTTGGCGCATTTGGGGATATCGCTCGACTCGACCGATCAAGTTGATGAGATTGCTACACGAGGGGAAAACGAAGGTTGTTTAGCTTGGGAGCCAAGGCAGGAATCAGATCCTGTTGGATATATATGCGCCCTATCAGATCCAGATGGGAATCTTGTCGAATTCTCCTATGGCCAGGAAATCTGAAGAAGTCGTCATCAACAATTTACTAACTTATTTGTGCCTCCGCCCGTCCTTCAATGCGAGCGCCTTGTGCATCAAGATGCTTGCCAAGAGATTTCCATAATAAACGAAGCTTATAGTGCGGCACCCTCGGAAAAAGGTGATGTAGAAGATGGTAGTCGTGTCCACGGATCAGAAACGTGCTCCCTATGAATGTAAAGATTCTTGTATCTCGATACCGTCCGGTTTCTTTATGAGGATGATGCGGAAGCCAGCCAAAGACAAGACTCAGCCAGAAACGCCCGATCCATGCTGGTATGTACCAAAGAAGCCACACAGCTGTTCCAAATCCTGCCGCTGTTCCGGCGATTAAAACAGTCACATGTATTAGTGCAATCCAACGAGATGCTTTTGCCACCTCAGGACCGCGAATCCGATCGCGTTCAGCAAAACGTTCTCTGATCGCGGGTGGAATGGCTTTTGCTAACGGCGGGAATATTTGTATAAACGGGATTAAGGGGTAAAGGATCGCTCCGGCGATAACTCTACCGAAGATTTGTCCGGGATTTCCCGCAGAATTTAAAACATCTGGGTCTCGTTCACCATTGGCATGGGTGTGATGTAAAAGATGGGTTGTAACATGGCCACGGAAACTCTCGCATAGAACAAGCCCTGTCGTTTCTCCGATAAATCGGTCAATCCATGCGAATGTTTTCCTTCCACCTGAAGGTGTGTGATGCACGGATTCGTGCATGGGCATATAGCAGGCTTGAATAAAGACAACGCTCAGACCTATTCCCGCAACAAGAGGAACTGTCCCATTCAAAGTCAGGACGACAGTGGTTATCCATCCGCCTACTGCCCAAAGGAAATTAAAGATTGAACGAATTCCGAACGTTCCAATGAAAGGGTCAACAGTGGCCTTTTCAAAAGTTAACCGTTCTATTCCTTCTAACTTCTCCACAACTTCCCCAATATGCGTTGTATCTATCGATGGTAGTTGCCATATTTGTAGCTAGATAATTTTCAATTTTTTAAAATTAAAACAAACGCATTCGAGACGATTGTACAGGCATAATGTCAGTCTGTAATTTGGTCTCATGCCATCTGGACCTCACCCTCTTGACCCTGCTACTGCTGAAGAACTCACTAGAGGAGTAAATATTCTTCGCTCGGCGGGAGTATTAAGTGGCCGGGCGTTCTTTGCTTTCGGCCAGCGAGTCGAACCATCGCGCCAGCAACTAGCAGACGCAGCTGAAGGTCAGGACGTCGCAAGGATCATTAACTACGTCGGCCATGATCCTGAACGTGGGCAAAGTTTTGACGCTCACGTGTCACTAGCAAGTGATGAGATATTGGATATTGAATGGCAGGAACATGGGCAGGCGCCAGTCACCATGAATGACGTCATCATGCTTTACACAATCCTTGCCGAAAATGAAGAATGGATCGCTGCCCTCGCCAAACGCGGAATCGACGATCCAACTCAAGTGCACCTTGAACCGTGGATCACTGGCGTACACCCTCCCGAGATGCCAACCGGTCGTGTTTTTCGCGCCATTGCTTTCCAACAAAGGGAACCAAATACGAACTATTACGCTTTTCCCATTGAGGGTCTGACTGTTCTCGTCGACGTTGACAGTGGCGGGGTAGTAGTCCAAGATACTGGTGTTGTACCTGTCCCTGACCGTCCAGCCGAATACACGGCCGAGGGGGTCGGCGCCCACCGTGACGGCCTCAAACCACTCGACATTACCCAACCAGATGGACCGAGCTTTACCGTCGATGGGCACGTTATTGACTGGCAGAACTGGCACATCCGTATATCAGTACACCCCATCGAAGGGCTCGTCCTCCACGACGTCCGGTATAAAGACGGGGATCGAGACCGCACAATTCTCCACCGTGCCGCTTTGTCAGACATGGTCGTCCCCTACGGTGACCCATCACCCATGCACTACTGGAAACACGCGTTCGATGCTGGAGAAACCAACCTCGGGCAACTCGCGAACTCCCTCAAGCTCGGGTGTGATTGCCTCGGAGAGATCTACTACTTTGACGCTACATTCCTTGGAAGCGATGGGGAACCAACTGTGTGCGAAAACGCTGTATGCCTTCACGAAGAAGACTTCGGGATCCTCTGGAAACACACCAATTGGGCACGACCTGACCTCGCGCCAGAAGTCCGCCGATCACGCCGCCTCGTCGTGAGCATGATACACACAATCGGAAACTACGAGTATGGCTTCTACTGGTACTTCTACCTCGATGGGACAATCCAACTCGAAGTGAAACTCACCGGAGTCATCGGTGTAAGCGCCGTAGGTGATGGTGGCGGTACAGATACCGCTCCACTTGTCGCCCCAGGCATCGCATCACCTATCCACCAGCACCTCTTCTGCGTGCGCCTTGACCCGGCGATCGATGGCCCCAACAATTCGGTGGTTGAAACCAACGTCGAACACGCAACCGACGGGGCGCACCTGTACGGTGCCGGATTTCGAGCTGCTTCGACCACACTGGCGACAGAAACGGCGGCAATGCGAGATATCGATTCCGCTGCCAGCCGCACATGGAAAATCATCAACCCATCATCCCTCAATGAGCTCGGAGTCCCGGTCGGCTACAAGATCTTACCTCAGGCCTCACCTAACTTTATGGTTCCAGAAAACACGCCAGCAGGTAACCGTGGCGGCTTCGCCCGCCACAATCTATGGGTGACGGCATATGACGAGGACGAACACTACGCCGGAGCGGGACCATTCACAAACCTGCACCCGGGCGGGGCTGGCCTCCCATCCTATGTTGAGCAGGACCGTCCCATTGAAGACACCGATATTGTGGTTTGGCATACCTTCGGCGTCACCCATGTGCCCCGGCCGGAGGACTGGCCCGTGATGCCAGTCGAATACGCAGGATTCACCTTGTTAGCGAGCGGATTCTTTGATGGGAATCCGGCGCTTGATTTGCCGCCGTCATCGTCGGCCTGCCACGCTGACTAAAAACATGAACGAAAACTAGGAAAATTAGGTATGGAAACACGAACGATCGGAAACCTTGATGTTTCCGTCTTAGGCCTCGGATGCAACAATTTCGGCGGAAAGCTAGACGCCAAGGCCACAGAAGCAGTGGTACACACAGCATTAGACCATGGCGTGACCTATTTCGATACCGCCGACGCATATGGAGATTCAGAAAACTTGCTAGGCCGGGCACTCGGCGGGCGAAGAGATGAAGCCATCATTGCGACAAAGTTCGGGTCAGGCAGCGCCGTCCCGGAAGGCGAAATCGCTGGCAGTGCAGCATGGGTCGCTAAAGCAGCTGATCGAAGCCTGCGCCAACTCGGAATCGACGTCATCGACCACTACCAAATGCACAAACCCGACCCCACAACACCAATTGTCGAAACACTCGGAGCTTTGCAAGAACTAATCGACGCAGGCAAAGTTCGTGAAATCGGCTGCAGTAACTTCACGGCCGACATGCTTGAAGACATGGTCACCGTTGCCTCGAAAAACGGCCTCACTCCATTTTCGACCATCCAGAATCGCTACAGTATCCTCACCCGAGGACCAGAAAACGACGGTGTTCTCGACGCCTGTCGAAAATACAACATCGGACTCGTCCCCTACTTTCCCCTCGAATCAGGACTCCTCACCGGAAAATATCGGAAAGGAGCTGAACTCCCATCCGGGTCCCGGCTGGAAGAATGGGCTGAACTCCCGCACGGCGCCATGTTTCTCCAAGAAACCATGTTTGACGCAACCGAAGCCCTCATCGATTACGCAGAATCCAAAAACCGGACAATTCTTGAACTCGGCTTATCATGGCTCGCGGAACTTCCCGAAATCCCAAGCGTCATCGCCGGGGCGACAACACCCGAACAAGTCACAGCAAACATCGCTGCATGCTCATGGACTCTCAACGATGAAGAACGCGACGACATAGAGGAACTTCGACCAGCCAAATAGTTATCACTGGAACTTTCTACTAGTCTGCGTTCCTATGGATGCGTTGTTGCCGTCTGATCCAACTCAGATTGATGGGTATGTGGTTGAGGGCCGTTTGGGGTCTGGTGGTTTTGGGATTGTGTATGCGGCGACGAGTCCGGATGGTGTTGATGTCGCTATTAAGGTGTTGCGTCCGGAGTTATCTGATGATGTTCGGTTGCGTGATCGTCTAGCTCGTGAAGCTGACGCTTTGGGTAGGGTTGAGGGGGAACGCACAGCTGAGATTTTTAAGGTCGTCACGGAAGGCGATCTGGTGTATTTGGTTATGGAGCGTGTTGAGGGGGAAAGCCTCACTGATCAGGTGAATGAGAATGGGGCGTTATCGGGGCCGATGTTATGGTTCGCTGCAACTGGTTTGGTGCAGGCGTTACAGGAAATTCATGCTGCTGGTATTGTCCATCGGGATTTGAAACCGTCGAATGTGATGTATGGGCCTGATGGGATCAAGGTATTGGATTTCGGTATTAGTGTTGTCGCTGATGAAACTGCGTTAACTCAGACGGGGGCGTTTGTGGGGACTGGGGCGTGGATGGCTCCGGAGATGGTCATCGGTAATGACGTCACTGAAAAAACGGATGTGTACGCGCTTGGTTTGGTTCTTGCCTTTATCGCGTTGGGTCGTCATCCGTTTGGTGAGGGGCGTGCTGATGCGCTCATGTATCGGATAGCGAACACGGATCCTGATCTTGATGGTATGTCGGAGCCGTTTCTTAGTGCGGTATCGATGTGTTTACAGCGTGACCCTGATGATCGTCCTGGTCTTGATGAGTTGGCCGGGTTTTTCGGCTCGAATGGGGAGCAGCAGTTATCGGCGACGTCGATTGTCGGGTCGGATGCTGGTGGGACTCGTATTGTGCAACCGGCGGTAGCGGCGGCGTCGGGTGGGGGGAATAAGAAACGTAATATGGTGATTGGCGCGTCGGTTGTGGCTGCTGCTGCTGTGGTTGGGATCATTATCGGTGTAACTGGCGGCGGCGGTGGTGGTGAAGGTCCGCCGGAGCTTGCTGATGGTGAGGACACGGAATTACAAAGCGATGACGTCGCGTTTGTCCAAGACGACGACGATGCAGAAGAACCTGTAGAGGACACACCAGAACCAGAACCCGTAGAAGACGAAGACGAAGACGAAGA
>PAYW01000022.1 GCA_002715425.1 Actinomycetota bacterium
GCGGTCGCAGACTACTGCTATTTGATTTGCAGAACCAAAACGGAAGGACCGCCCCACAGAGGCATATCTGAACTTATTGTCCCCATGGATCTTCCTGGGATTGAAGTTCGCCCGATTACCGACATGACCGAAAACCGCCACTTCTGCGAAGTCTATTTCTCCGACGTACACGTTCCGATTGAAAACCTTGTCGGTGTTGAGGGGGAAGCATTCAAACAGACAATGCGACAACTCGAACACGAACGAGGAGGCATTGACAGGCTCGTGTCAAACAAAGCCCTGTACGACGAGGCACTCAAACACGCGGACACTGGCAACCCTCTAATACGACAAGAAATCAGCACACTCGAATCCGGCTACCGCATAGGAAAACTCCTCGTGTACCGTGAAGTGCTCCGCCAAGCCCCCGCTGGGTTTAGTGCAGCAACAAAATGCTTCTGCACGGAGCACGAGTGGAATGTAGCACAATTCGTTAGTCGAATCCTCGGCCCAGAAGCTCTCCTCGACACCCACATGTCACGAGGCCTTGCGTATGCTCCTGCGTACACCATTATGGGAGGAACATCGAACATCATGCGAAACATACTCGGGGAAAGATGTTTAGGACTTGACAGGGAACCGAGAGGATAGAAAATAGAGATAACGGGGAATGGGGAAGCGAGATGTATGAAAAACTTTTTGAACCAATAGATGTCGGACCAGTCACCATCCCTAATCGCATCGTACGATCAGCACACTCGACCGCTCTTCCCCTGAAAAGACTAATCGCATATCACGAAGCAAGAGCTGTCGGCGGGGTAGGGATGAGCACACTTGAAGCGACTGGGGTGCATTTGTCTTCGCCCGCTATGAGAAGCATCATTCCACTTCATGATGATGCTGTCATACCTTTTTACAAAGAACTTTCTGATGCTCTTCGCCCTCACGGGATGAAAATACTCCAGCAAATTTATCACCCGGGATCTGCACGCGCTCCAGGCAAAGGAACGTTCCAAATCTCAGCTAGCGCTATCCCTAACCCAATAGCGGGAGGTATACCTACAGCAATGACAATCCCCATGATTGAAGAAATGATCGAAGCATTCGCATCCGCAGCTCGCCGATGTCGAGATGGAGGACTCGATGGAATAGATATCCATGCTTCTAGTGGTTATTTGATCGAGCAGTTCCTTTCACCTGCAAATAATATCCGTACTGATAGATATGGAGGATCGCTAGAAAACAGGATGAGATTCCTCATGGAGATAATTGAAGCGATACGTGAAGAAGTCGGGGCAGATATATGTGTTGGGATCCGCCTACCCAACGAAGAATATATCCCAGGAGGCTTAACAGCAGCGGACAATGCAGAAATAGCAAAAATTGTCGAACCCCATGTTGATTACATCTCTCTTCATATGGGCTCTTACTGGCGATTTCACAAACTGCTCTCACCAATGGATGACCCTCTTGGCCATGAAATGCCAGCCAACGAACCCATCATAAAGCAGATAACCAAACCAACGATCGTTGTTGGACGGATCATGACTCTCGACCATGCCGACACAATTGTGAGTGAAGGGCAAGCCGACATGGTATCTATGGTGCGAGCCTTAATAGCTGACCCTGGCCTCGTGAACAAAGCAAGACAAGGCAACACGGATCAAATTCGACCTTGTATAGGGTCAAATTTCGGTTGTGTTGGACAGATCATGTCAACAGGAAAGCTTGGCTGTGTGGTAAATATAGCCGCAGCCCAGGAAACAGAAGTGACTTTCGAACCCGAAGGAGAACCCAAGGCAATTGAAAAGATACTCATTGTAGGAGGTGGCCCAGCAGGTCTGGAAGCAGCACGAACAGCAGCAATCATGGGACACGAAGTGCACCTGCACGAAGCGACCAAGCACCTTGGAGGGCAGGTAAGAATCGCAGCAACGGCTCCAAGTAGGTCTGATATCGGCTCAATCACAAAATGGCTCGAATCAGAAATGGAACGCCTCAAAATTAACGTCACCCTTAATTCTTTGGTCGACCCGGACATTGTAGAAGAACTTGATCCGGACAGAATTATCCTCGCCACAGGGTCAACACCACGAAAAGATGGATTTCAATTAACGACCCCCATTTCTCCTCTGAAAGGGTTCGACCTTGATCATGTCTACTCAAGTTGGGATATCTTCGGATTCGGCGGAAGAATAACGACAGATGGACCGGCGGTCGTTTTTGACGATACAGGAACCTTCGAAGCTATTTCTGTTGCAGACAAACTACTCGAACAGGGAATGAAAGTGACCTTTGTGAGTAGATACGAAAGCCTTGGTGCTTCGCTGCCGTATCCACCTGCAACTGTCGAAGCGGCCAAAGAAAGACTCATGTCACAAGATTTTGATTTTATCGGCGGACATTATCTCCAAGCCATCACAGATGATGAAGTCCTTATCGGAGTCCCATTTACAGAACGCATGCGAACCCTCTCCGCCAAAACAGTAGTTCTTGTCACATACAACCATCCAAACCGAGAGCTCGGAGACTACTTAAAGGAACAACTTCCGGAGATGTCTGAGAAAATCCACACCGTCGGAGATGCATCTGGAACTAACGGAATCATGGACGCGATTCATCAATCCGCTAATCTGATTCGGGCGCTCTAGATCGACATCCATGAACAGCGAACAAGTACTCTTCAGCTTCACTGACGAGAACTTCCAGACTGAACCCGCAGCGGTATTTGCGGCTATGAGAGAAAAATGTCCGGTTCATCTGACGCATGACCCAGCTTCGCATTTCACGCTAACAAGGGAAGAAGACGTAACAAGGGCGCTTAGAGACGAAAAAATCTGGTCGTCCAAGTACGGCCCTGGACTAGCGTTTTCAGAACCCGGAATCGGGGTCCTTGTATCAAGCGACCCGCCTGGACACACAAGCGAACGAATAGCGATATCTAGAATCTTCAAACCTTCCGTAATTGAGAAAATGGAAGACGATATTACAGAACTAGTTCACGAATTGATTGATTCTTTTGAACACAACAAATCTGGAGACATCATTACAGACTTTGCAGCGCCGATACCTCTCACCGTCATGTGCTGGATGCTAGGCACACCAATTACCCATATAGAGCAGTTCCGAAGTTGGGTCCTTGAAATGGCTGCAGCTGTTGCCTATTCAGGCGGTCGGGAAGCCTCAGATGAAGTCAAAAATGCCTATCAAGACTTCTTTGCCTATTTTGGGGCTCACATAGAAAAGCGGAAGAAAGCCATAGAGTCCAAAGAAGACTACCCAGAGGACTTATTGACCCGACTTCTTACAGTCACGCAAGACGGGCACGCCTTAACGACGAAAAAAATTCTAGGATTCTGCCAGTTTCTTCTTGTCGCAGGTTCAGAAACAACAACGCTTATGATCGGAAACATACTTCATCGCCTCATGGAAAACCCTGAACAGTTCGACCTCTTAAAAAAGAATCAAGCGCTTATCCCAAACGCAGTAGAGGAGAGCCTGCGATACGACGCTCCGGTCCATGGCCTCTTTCGAACGAACAATGAAAAGGTAACTATGCATGGCGTGCAGATGCCTGAGAATTCAAAGGTATGCATGATGTTCGCCTCGGCGAATAGGGATCCAAAGGCATGGGATAACCCTAATGCCTTTGACATCACAAGAGATATAACTGATCTTAGGAATCACGCATCGTTCGGAGTGGGATCCCACTACTGTTTGGGTGCCCCCCTATCGCGTCTCGAGGGAACCGTAGCGTTAAAAGCAATAGCCGAAAGGCTTCCAAAAATACGCAGCAACGGCCCACCAACTAGGACGAAGGCCGGAGTACTGAAGGGTTTCTCCTCTTTGCCAGTTAGATGGGATTAATTGCTTGAGTCGATGAAGCCTTGGAGCGAATTAAGCAAATCAGAGTAGTCATCATGGCAGACAAGGTCTGATCTCTCAGACCGAACATGATCTGGAGCCCGAAATAAAAGCCCAGCGTCGGCTTGGTCGATCATCGTAAGATCATTATACGAATCTCCAGCAGCAAGCACCCGGTAATTCAACTCCTGAAACGAGCGAACAGCGTGGAATTTCTGATTCGGAATTCGTTCCACAAAACCAGTAATGATCCCGTTTGGGTTAACAATCAAACGATGGCAGAGAATCAACGGGTTTCCCAACTGATCCATCAAAGGCTGAATAAATTCCTCAAAAGTATCAGAAAGAAGAACTACTGAAACACGAGAACGAAGCTCATCCAAAAAATCAGAAGCACCCTCCAAAGGTGATAGCGATGCAATTACAGATTGAATATCCTGAAGCGCAATACCGTTGGAGTTGATCAACTGAATACGAGAATCCATCAACAACTGGTAATTAGGCTCATCCTTTGTGGTTCGTTTTAACCCTTCTATGCCAAATTCATCGGCAACCGCAATCCAGATCTCCGGAGTAAGGACACCTTCAACATCTAATGCTACAAGGCACTGTTGAGGAGGAGCCGAAGACATAGGTAGTCACCTTTCACATATGGAGAACGAATTTAAATCCATCTAGCAATAGAATCGCAAATAGTGGACATATCTAGTTTACGCGCCCGATCGACACTCGCATCGTCTTTCTCCACTATCACCATCACTACAAGAGCTAAACTACAGAATTGTGACCAAAGAATATCCCTCTTCTACGGTTCTAATTTCCTTAAACTGGCAGGAATCAGAACCCATTTTACGGATGCGAAATGGGAACCAGCCGACAGCAATAACCGAGTCGGCAGTTAATTATCCATTGCTCTACAGAGTCACGAGTGAAACAAGGAGATTCTGTCTTGGTCATACTGCAATGACCCAAAATGGCGCTTCTTACGAGATGTGCCTAGAAGAACCTCAGCAAGGCAGAAAATGCTTGAAATGCTCCAACGCCGATGCACGTTACGCCGCCAATCTCCACCAATCACACAAGAAAAGTATAGATGAAGTACCTCAAGCGTTCCGCAGCCACATGGACCAACCAAATTTCTTGTACCTGGCATGTTTCGCAGATGGGTCTCTAAAGGTCGGAACAACAACCCAGAATCGGAAAGAACGGCGCCTACGAGAGCAGGGAGCCATATGGGCAACCATTGTCGCCAAAACATTAAATGGCTACACAGTACGAATCATGGAAGACCTTGTGACCGACCAACTTTCAGTACAACAGGCAGTATCAACAAAACGAAAACTCGCCGGATTGGTAAACCCCATAAGCAGGAAAGATGCAAAGGAGAAACTCGCACACGCTAGCAGGGAAGTGCAGGCTGCCCTCGAAGATTCTCAGAATCTAGACTATGAATGGCATGTAATCGAGTGGGAAAACGATGCGCTGGAAAATAGTCTCTGGAGTAACGTCCACCTCTACCCGCGAGACCTTACCAATGGGGCACATGCACTGAAAATCGTCGATATGGTCGGAAGAGTCGCAGCCTTATCTCCCGAAGACTCATCAGATGTATTCATAGCTGACCTTAATCCTCTCTTCGGCGTTGAAATAGAAATCGGTCGATTCGATACTGATGACTTACTGGTGCAAGACGCACTGTTTTAGAAGCCAATCAAGTCAAAATTTGTTTCCGTCCAGATGATTTTCAGGAGACTCAATAGCGTTAAATGAGTCCACAACCGGATCGACGGCATTATGCTCTTCCTCAGCTTCGACCTCTTCCTCACCTTCAGGGGCCGGAAGATCTAAACCTCCAGCTGTAGCCAGAACAAAAGCTAAACCGACAGATCGATCATAAATAGCATCAAGATACTTTATTGAAACTGTTTCCTGTCCAGTGATTGGTGGTCGCCCAAGAGACGAGGGTATGGCGTTAGTTACTGGTGGAGTCGATAATCCATAGATAGGTTTGGGGAGTGCTTCAGGATTACCCCAAAATTTTCTCGGATCCGGCTTACTTCGACTACGCCGTCTCCTTTTCCTAGTCCCACCCGGTGGAGAAGCAGTTCGGGGGCCAGACGCAGAACTTCCAGAGTTGCGCTTAGCGTTCATCGATATCACTCCCGCCATTCTGTCGTGATTCATACTCAAGCATAAAGTCCGTATCTATTCCGAATGCCTGTTGAAGCTGCTCTGCATTCAAATCTCCAATAGAGCTAGATTTCGGCAGAACAAGATTTGCTATTTGCCTTTTCCCTGCGACGACCTCTTCAACGCGTTCATCTACAGTTCCAGGACAGATTAGTCTATGGGCGATAACGGTATTTTTCTGTCCAATTCTCCACACTCTGTCACGAGCTTGATCTTCAACGGCAGGATTCCACCAACGATCATAAAGAATAACATGGTTGGCTGCAGTCAGATTAAGTCCTGTTCCGCCAGCTTTCAATGAAAGCACCATTGCTCCAGACCCAGAACCATTTTGAAAAGTCTCGACCATCTTGTCACGAGCCCCACGACCTAGCCCGCCGTGATAGCAGTCAATTGGGAGATCGTACTTTTGAGAGAGATGTCTGGCAAGCCGCTCACCCCAAGTTGCGAAGTGGGTGAAGACTAAAAGTCGCTCGTCTGCTGCGAAAACCGTCTCAACCAGTTCATAAAGACGGTCAAGCTTTCCTGACCTGCCTTCTATAGGGCCACCATCATCGCGGTAATTTAAAGGATGATTACAAATCTGTTTTAAAGCGGTTATAGCAGCAAGCACAGCTCCTTTTCGCTGAGGAGTACCTGCGTCACTGTTTTCAGTTTCTTCAATCAACGAGTCAATAACAGCCTGATAGAGACCAATTTGCTCAGGGGTCATGGCGCAATGGTCTACTTCGTCAATGCGATCAGGTAGCTCAGCGGCAATAATAGGCTCAGCCTTAGTTCTCCTGTAGACCATGATTCCATTTAACGCCTTCAAGGCATCTTCATTCCCCGTTTCTCTTTTCTGGTCCGGAGTCAATTGCGCAATGAACTGAGTTCGAGGTCCGAGCAAACCGGGATTGGCCCAATCGAGAATAGACCATAAGTCTCCAAGCCCATTTTCAATGGGGGTGCCTGTAAGGGCAACACGTGAATGCGCCTCAAGCCGCCGCAACTGCTTTGATGTTTCCGCAGCGGGATTTTTGATTGCTTGAGCTTCATCAAGCACAATCTTGGCCCAGTCAAAAGTTTCAAGCTGATCAATGTCTCTAACAGCCGTCCCATAAGTTGTAATAATAAGGTCATTATTTTCAACAGATTTTTTCAAAGAAGCGCCTTTCGCGCGATTCGGACCATGGTGAACAAGAACCTTCACACCAGGAACAAACTTTTGAGCTTCAGCCTTCCAATTTCCCACAACAGCAGGAGGAGCCACTACAAGACTTGCACTCTTAGTGTCCTCACCAGCAACAGAAGCAAGTGTTGTCGGAGTCTTACCTAGACCCATATCCAAGGCAAGACATCCTCCTAGCCCAGCAGCTTCTAAGAATTCAAGCCATGCAAGCGCATCAGCTTGGTAACTGCGTAATTCACCGACGAAATTATCCGGTTTAGTGTTCGGGTCTTCCGGCAATTCCTTCACGCTTCGGAGTAGCTCAACTGCCCAACCACCACCTGCAAGCGCTATCCCACCCAGAGCAAATCCCTCTAAACCTAAAGCATGTCTAAGCATCTCAGCTCCAGACATTTTTGTCATGTCTGATCGCTCTGCTAATGCAGCGGCAGCTTCAGCAAGGTCAACTTTATCTAACTCAACCCACTGACCTTTAGACTCCACGAGCGGCTTCGCTTGAGAAGCTAGATCTCTAATCTGTTCAGCATCCAGTTCAACATCATCAAATACTGCTGTCCACCGGACATCAGCTATTTGCTGGGCTCCCACGACAGTGTTCTGATTGTCAGATGTAATCCTAAGAATAGGAGTTGTTTTCCGGTTAGTGAGTTTTGGAACGCGCACATCATAGCCCGCTGCGGTAAGCGTTTCTCCGACGTTGCTCATGAGCTCCCATGCTTCGCCCTGTGACAAGAGAACCTCACCTCTTCGGCGGCCTCCTGGGCGAAGCAATTCTGGAAATAGTCGTTCTAGCCTTGTTATTTGCTTATTAACCAGTTTACGTCGCGCTTCGCTCCCTGTAGTTACCGTAACTTCAATGGGTTCAAGCTCGTCTTTTCCATTTGGAACCAACACTCTGGCGAGCCACGTATCAGAATCATCGGGCGGGTCAAGCTGAACAACAATTTTTAATTTCGCTAACCCAGTAACGGGAACCGACCATTGTGTCAACCGACGAGCAATGTCTCCGGCATCATCAGTCGGTGCACGAAAAGCCATTCCATCAAGACGAGAGACAATCATTTCACCAACGTCCTCTTTCGATGAGAGGGTCGGAGGGGTAGGGGGGAGATCTATTTGGCTAGCAGCCATCCGCACAATCGAATCAGTGAGATCACCAATGACTTTTCCAGTAAATTTATGCCTATCAGTTTCACCCGAAGTCACCATCACCGCTCCAGGAGCGGACTTGACAAGCTGGGCGTGAAGCTCAGCATCAAGTAGGGCTGGAGCCCACCGGACATGAAAAAGGGCTTCACCTGTTTCGTCATTATGTGTGCCGCTAACTTCATGGAGGAGAGGGAACATTTTTCCTTCAATAACTAATTTGACGGCGGTCCCTGCTGCAACCCCCATCCATATTGCAGTTGCCCCTAAGTTCGACCCTCTTATTCCCCCAAGGGAGACCAGCCATCCAAGCGTTGCTGCGATAGGAGCAGAAACACAAGGAGCTTTTACGTCTCCTGGTAAAGCGATATCATCACTTGGAGTCCATTCAATAGCGCTCGCACCATGAGCCGCAAGTCGTTCAAGAATCTGTTCATGGTCTTCTGGTTCTGTTTTATGCCCAGCTGACCATGCAATAAGGCGCCCATCGCTCCATGCAAGTTGGAGAACCGGCATGGATAAGTCACTAGTCGATGATTCTCCGTCATGGGAGACGCTTCGTTTTGGAGCGGGGCCAAGTAGATCAGTCAGCACACCGTCAATACGGTCAGCCTCGCTATTCAAGTCGTCAAGGACTGTTCGACGCTCAGACCCACGGTAGCTTTTCCGAGCATTAGTAATGGCCCGGTCTGTTGACTCAAGATATTTAAATAAGCTTTCAACCCAGAGATTCTTATGCTCTTGAAGCAGAGTAAGTTCATCCTGAGTTCCAACCCCATCCAAATGCTTTTGCGCCAGCAGCGAAATCTCATACGCGGAAATAGGGTTTGATTCTGTATTTATATTTACGGCTATCTCCTTAGAGTAAATGGATTCTTAATTTAAGAAACCGCCGAAAACCCAGCGGCTTATTGGCCGAAAGCAAACCAAGCTCGATTGGGTTGCACATCGTCAACAGCCCACACGGGTTTCTTCCACTGTAAGACATTTTTTCCCAAACGCCACGTATGCGCTAGCTTTTAATTTAAATAAAGTGTTGGAGAAGGCAGATAAGGTACTGATTCACGGCAAGGTTAGGAAGAAGATGGATCTAGAGGGAAAAGTAGTCGTTATTACCGGCGGTGGTGCAGGTATCGGAGCCGCCATGGCAAGAGCTATGGCAAAGGCTAACGCAAGACATATTGTTGTGACTGATATTAATTTTGAGAATGCGCAGGCCGTAGCAAGCGAAGTTAACGGCTCCGCGAGGAAGGTCGATGTATCCAAGGAAGAGCAAATAATCGAGCTTGTAAACGATGTAGAACAACAACATGGCCCCATCGACCTCTTTTGTTCAAATGCTGGTTTCGTAACTAATGCTGGATTAGAGGACACTAATGAAAGGATCACTCAGATGTGGGAGGTGCATGTCATGGCTCACATTTATGCCGCTAGAGCTGTTCTCCCACAAATGATTGCAAACGGTGGGGGATACTTACTAAATACAGCCTCAGCAGCTGGCCTTCTAACGCAGATCGGTTCTCTTGCTTACTCGGTTACAAAAGGGGCGGCAATTTCTCTGGCTCAATGGCTAGCTATCACGCACCATCATCAGGGGATACGGGTTTCAGTACTTTGCCCACAAGCGGTCCGGACGGACATCATCATAAATAGCCCTGACGCAGTGCTCGGAGAAGAAGCAGAATGGGAAGAAGGGGGAGTTGCAAGTTCCGATGGAATACTTGAACCAGACCTAGTAGCCCTCGAGTGCATATCGGCAATTAAAGATGAAAGGTTTCTTGTCCTCCCGCACCGTCAAGTTGAAGATTACATAAAATATCGGGCAGAGGATATGGATCGATGGCTTAGCGGCATGCGACGCTTTCAGGAGAAATTATATGACGGGGATGACCTGCCAGGGGACATCATGGGGTTAGACCGTTGGACGAGTTTGTGAGGTTTAGATGAGCGAAAACCAACCAAGTCGAAGATCTTCTGATCTGCCGGGAACTATAGAGAAATTGACCAAAGATTCAGTATCGCTTATCACTGACGATCATATGGAACAATATGGAAAAGACGGAGTTGTCATGGTCAAGAATGTCTTGCATCCTGAATGGCTCCTATTGCTCGAAGTTGGATTAGAGCGTGTCCTCAATGAAAGCTCTCAGCTTCTTCACAAGTTCTTCGAGGGTCAGGAAGGAGAATTTATCGAAACTATCCGGAACTTCGATGTGATTCCAGAAATTCGACGTTTTGTCTATGACTCTCCCATAGCTGACCTTGTCGGAAAGATTATCGGCTCCGATAATCTTTGGTTGTATTCGGATGAGTTCTTCGTCAAAGAAGGTGGGAATGCTGAGCGAACTCCGTGGCATCAAGATACGCCATACTGGCCTATCCAAGGAGAACAGATTGCATCCGCTTGGATATCTCTTGACGCTCTGTCGAAAGCAGAATGCCTTGAATACGTAGCTGCTTCACATAAGGGGACAATGTTTGATGGATTTAGCCCTTCTAAAGTTTCAGAAGATCCAACTGCCCCTCATTATGGAGATCAGTTGCCGCCGCTTCCAGACATTGAAGCTAATAGGGGGGCGTACGATATACGGTCTTGGGAAATATCTCCTGGTGATGTCATATTTGCTCATCCCGGCGTTTTGCACGGAGGTGGCCCTACAGGCCCTGATAGTAAGAGAAGGGCTATAACTATTCGCCTATATGGCGACGATCTTCGTTATGCGAAGCGGCCACCTACTCGTCCAACTGTCCCGTTAACTCCAGGATTATCTTTGTCGTTAAATCCAGGGGACCCCTTGCGTTCCCCCTGGTACCCCCGAATACGGCCAATCCCAGCGCATATTCGAGCTGAATGGGAGTGAATTGACCTGCGAAGATTCGTCGGTTGAACGTTCCAATTCCCCTTGATAGGCATTTCAAGATACAGAACAGCGTCTACTATACTTCTTCGTATGAAGACCTTGAACACATATTTCGGTTCGACTGATGTTAAAGACTTTTACTCCGGCAAGATCACTGATCGGGCAGCAGGACGACGTGGAGCTGAAGTAGCAGAACTAGTCGGAGACGGCAGATCAATCGGCATCCAGTTAGAAGATGAGCACGGATGGACGTTTAGGGCGCACGAAGGCCAAGTTGTCGTTGAGGAAGGAACAGAGAGTGCCTCTCTCGTTATTTCAACGGACGTGGCTGCATGGTCTGATCTCATTACCGAAGCCTGGTCAATTATGGGGCTAGCAATTCAAGGAAGAGTAACTATTGAGAGAGGAAGCTTCAATCATCTTGCGAAATGGGAACCTGCTTTACAGGGACTATACAATGACCGCCCCATATGGTTCCCTTCCAAAAAAGTAATAGGCGATGGTTATACATTTTCAATGCAGGACAGATTCACCGACATGAAGAATGTTTTGGATCGTTTGGGCTTCCTTCTTGTTAAGGGAGTCTTTTCGGATGAAGAGATTAAAAACATGAGAGATGAAGTCGAGGATCGTCGGGTCGCAGCAGACCCAGAAGATAAGCGTTCCTGGTGGGCTACAGATGGTCAAGGGAAAGAGCAATGCTGCCGAGTAACCTATCTCAATTATGGATCTCAGCTATTTTCTGACCTTCCCTATGACGAAAGGTTGCAGTATCTCGCAAGGTTATCGGCCAGACCCTTAATACCTGCACCGGATCATGGTGATGGAATCGCTGCTGTAATAAAAGTGCCAGGAATAACTGAGGGGTTATCAGATCTTCCTTGGCACAGGGATTGTGGAATGGGAGGCCACCCACTCCTCTGCCCTGGGCTAAACATGGGCATACAGTTAGATCAAGCATCGGAAGAATCAGGCCAGTTGAAATTCTTGCCCGGTACAAACAACTACGCTGGCGGAGCAGAGCACGCTGACCGGTCGTCAGCGATAATCCCCATCAACGCTGAACCCGGCGATGTTACAGTCCACTATGGCCACACGTTACATATCGCTCCACCGCCTACAGGATCTGGAAGCTATAGGAAAACAGTCTATGTCAGTTTCCATATCCCAGAGTATCTGGAGGTCCTTCCCAAAGGACAAGGCTACAACGATGTGCTATTCACCCATGGTGACGGCAGAGTGCGATCTCCTCAGGAGCGAATCTAGCTAGGAGTTCTTCCGTCGTTTAACAATATTCGCCCATTCATCTCGAAGTCCAACAGTTCTATGAAAGAACGAAGGTGTTTCCTCGTCAAGGTGAAAATACCCAAGTCGCTCAAATTGAACGACCGACCCCAGCGGTAAGTCGCTGATGGAGGGCTCAAGTTTTACACCTTCGAGAACGGACTTGGAATCTAAATTAACATCATCAAGAGCTTCTCCAGTTTCTTCTCCAGGATGCTCAGAACTAAATAGTCTCTCATATAGAGCTACAGATCCCTCAATAGCGTGCTCTGCTGAAACCCAATGTATTGTCGATTTCACTTTTCGGCCATCGGGTGCCTTGCCACCACTTGTCTCAGGATCATAGGTGCACAGAATCTCGATGGGATTTCCTTGGTCATTCTTGATGACGTCGGTGCAAGTGATGAAGTATCCGTATCGAAGTCTGACTTCACGACCAGGGGACAAACGATAATATTTCGGCTCAGGGTTTTCCATGAAGTCATCATGCTCAATAAAAAGCGAACCAGAAAAAGGGACATCTCGGGTGCCAGCAGAATCGTTTTCTGGGTTGTTGATCGCTGTACGGGTTTCAACTTGACCTTCAGGCCAATTTGTAATAGTTACCAAAAGAGGTTTAAGAACAGCCATTTTTCGCTCAGCAGCCTTGTTGAGATCATTACGAACGAAAGATTCGAGTAATTCAATTTCATGAGTGCCATTCGTTCTAGCAACACCAATGTGATCACAGAATGAACGGATAGCTGTAGCTGGGTAACCTCTTTTCCGAAAGCCGCGTAACGTTGGCATCCGAGGGTCATCCCAACCGTCTACTACCTTTTGTTCAACGAGATGCTTTAAAAGCCTTTTAGACAATACAGTATGAGTGAAATTCAACCTAGCGAACTCGGTTTGGTATGGGCGGTTGGCTCCATCGATTTCAAGTTGATCAAGAAACCAGTCATATAGTTCACGATGCGAATCGAATTCAAGAGAACAAAGAGAGTGCGTCACCTTCTCTATGGCATCTGATTGCCCGTGGGCCCAGTCATAAGTTGGGTATATGCACCAATCATCACCAGTACGGTAATGATTTTCGTGCCGAATTCTATACATAATCGGATCGCGCATATTCATATTGTCATGGCTCATTGAAATCTTTGCGCGGAGAACGCACTCACCGTCAGAGAATTTTCCAGATCGCATTTCTCTGAAGAGATTAAGGTTCTCTTCGACATCCCGCCCCCTATATGGGCTATTTACACCCGACTTTTGAAACCCGCCACGTTGCTCAGATATGGTGTCTCCATCTTGACTGTCAACGTAAGCCTTTCCATCCTGAATTAGCTTTTCAGCCCACATATAGAGCTGATCAAAGTACGAAGAAGTATGGAGCGGCTCCTTTTCGAGAGGTTCACCTAAAAGCCATTCAAGATCTTCAAAAATTCCGTCAACGAATTCTGTGTTCTCTGTCATCGGATTTGTGTCATCGTACCGAAGGTTAAAGACACCAGAATATTCCCTCGAGATGTTGAAATTCACGCAGATCGCTTTAGCATGGCCGACATGAAGATAGCCGTTTGGTTCTGGCGGAAATCGAGTTTGTACACGGCTATCAAATCTTCCTGATTCAAGATCAGCGTTTATTAGGTCATTAATGAAATTAGACTTCTTCGATGCAGTATCATCTTGCGATTTCATATATTAATAGTGTGCCATTTAGAACTCGTGTATGCGCGGGTCTAAGCTGAGATATCTAGAGAAATGGACGTCAAAAGGGGGCTTTCATGAGTTCGGGATTCGACAAAGGCCGACTACAAAGAGTCGCTGAGCTATGTGATCGGTACGTCAGCGATGGAAAGTTCCCCTGCGCGCAAGTGCAAATAGCTCATAGAGGTTCAGTTGCTTTGCGACACACAGTGGGATCAGCAGATATCGAAAGCGGGGCCTCTCTCCGAGAAGACGCTATTTTTCGCATCTACTCAATGACAAAGCCAATTACATCCATAGGCCTGATGCAGCTATATGAAAAGGGCCTCTTAATCCTTGAGGACCCGGTGGCGAAGTACATTCCGGCATTTGCAGATCCACAAGTCCTCGTAGGTGGGTCCTACCTTAATCCTGTTACCCGTCCAGCGCAGACAGAGCTAACCATAAGAGACATGCTCCTACACACTTCAGGACTGACGTACGGATTCCACTACTCAAACAATTTGGACAAAATGTACCGGTACAAAAAAATCGCCGGTGCTGCAGAAGGAGCTGACGGGACGCTTGAAGACAAAATTAATGAACTTGCAGCCCTGCCACTCCTATTTGATCCTGGAACTGCATGGAACTATTCAATGTCAACTGATGTGTGCGGAAGATTAATCGAAGTGATTAGTGGGTTAGGTCTGGACGAATATTTAGAAGAATATGTGCTTGGTCCGGTCGGAATGAATGACACAGGATTTTACGTGAAGGAAGGAAAAGGTGATCGCTTTACTTCGAACTACGCCATCACGCCTAAGGCCCCACTTATGTTGATAGACCCCGCAAGCGAGAGTCCATATCTAACGCAGCCCCTATTTCTTTCCGGAGGTGGGGGGCTAGTGTCAACTATCGATGACTACCAACGTTTCGTGGACATGCTACTCAATGGGGGGGAGATCGATGGCAATCGAATCATTGGGCGCCACACACTAGAATTCATGACGCTAAATCATCTACCGGGTGGTGCAACACTTAACGAATTAGGCCAATCGACCTTTACTGAAACAGCAATGGAAGGAATGGGATTCGGGCTCGGATTTTCAGTACTCGTTAACCCGGCTGCAAATGCTGCTTTAGGTTCAGTAGGGGAATTCGCATGGGGAGGAGCTGCTTCGACTCGATTCTGGGTAGATCCTCTGGAAGAAATCACCTGCGTCTTTATGACCCAATTCATGCCTTCGAGTCATTACCCGATCCGTCGGGAGTTAAAAGCAGTCGTCTATCAGGCGTTGAAATGATGGGCAGTGTCTAATGGAAAAGACAGCGAATGCGTTCTACTCAATAATCAGCCAAGAAGAAATTAAGAAACAAAGACAGACCAGTAGTACCCTTAGGGGGAGGAGGCTTGATGACAACAACAAATCCCTTTGATGCAGCCTTAGAAGGTTTTCCGAATAAGATCGGAGAAGGAGCGGAGGCCTATAGGAAATTTCCGCATATGCCCGTTGGTGAAGCAGTAGATATGGGGCATGACGAGAATGGAATTCCGCTGTTCGATCCCAGGATATTCGATAGCGGTGAGTTCGCACGCAACCCGTACCCCTATTACCGAATCCTGCGCGATCACTATCCGGTCTTCCATGACCAATTACACAATTGTTATTTTGTAACNCGTTATGAGGACATCACAGACTGCTACTTTGACGAAATTGGNTTTAACACAATACCCAAAGGATCTTCGAGCGGAGTCCTTGGAAATACACAACTCGAACTGAGCGGAATAGAACATCGTCGGCGACGCAACATCTATGGTCGCCACCTCGTCGGAGCCGCGCTGACCAAACGAATCCACGCTCTTAAGGAACTAGGAAATGAGCTGATCGATGAATGGTGGGACCCTAATAACAATAAGGGCATAGAAATAAACGAGGACACTAATACAGTCACCCTAGAACTTGGGAAAGCCTTTGCGAATGAATTCCCTATCTCCGTAGTGGCACAAGTCCTGGGGATCCCCCAAGACGCTCGCGAACAATTCACTTGGTGGTATGACGCAATGATGTCTGGTCTTGGTGGATCTGACACGCACCATGAAGGGCTCGAAGCTAGGCANGATCTTGAAGAATATGTCGAAGAACTTGTTGAAGAGCGTAGGGCGAATCCGACGTANCTCCATGATGAAAACGGTAATGAGATATGTTTNGATATCATNTCCGAACTGTGCCATTCAGAGATTGATGGTTCGGTTATGTCAACAGAAGAGATCACGTCCTTCATCGCTCTAGTAGTTGGGGGAGGGGGAGAAACAACTCGAGGAGCGATCTTGAATCTCTGGTACCTTCTCTTGCAGCACCCTGATCAATACCACCAGGTCAAAGAGAATGAAGAATTATGGGACACGGCATTTCATGAAATGTTGCGACATTCAACTTCTATAGGCGGTCAGCCGCGCCACAACACGTTCGATATAGTTATGCACGGNGTTCATATTCCCGCAGGTTCCTTGATGCACATGGTTGACGTATCAGCTAACCACGATGAAAGAATCTTTAAAGACCCTGAAGACTTTAATATNTTCCGTGATGACNTATACAGCGGGAAAATTCTGCGCTCTGGCCATAATAAGGAAGGGAAATGTAGCCATATGGCATTTGGNGTGGGCCCCCACTTGTGTCCCGGAGCATGGATATCCCATCAGGAAACAGTAATAGGCTCACAAATCCTTGATGGAGTTTTCAAAAACGTCAGAATAAACACAGATCGTATGCCTAAAGACATCGATGGGAAATCTCTTGCCCCTATAGGGTTGAAATCTATTCGTGAACTATGGCTTGACTTCGATCTCCCGAGTTAAGCATGGAGTCATACGAGGCTGATTTCGAAGATGAACCTACACCCGAGCCTGGGTACAGAACCTACGAGGTGTACCANCGGGAGCGNGTNGGAGAAACGACAAACTTAATAAAGCCACGAGAACTGATATCGGATGAATACGCTCGTGACCCTTACCCNCTGTTAGAGATATTACGTGAGAACTACCCGTGTTATAGGGATTGGTTGAGCAACTGCTTTTGGATTACGCGCTATNACGACGTAACATCCGTGTTTGCTGACGAGCAAAATTTTGAGACTCGACCAAAACGCTGGTATCTGGATTCTATAAACTATGGACGTGACCTTTGGAAACACCTTCCTATTCAGTGGGCATATGAGAAAAAAATCGATGAGAATATAAGAACTGTCTCAGAGGAAGCGATATGGTCGCTCGACGGATCAACAATGGATCTTGCAAAAAATTTCGCTGCACGGATCCCATTGGCACTCTGGCAAAAGATACTTAATATTCCATTAGAACAGGCTCAAGAGTTCGCTNACCTTTACCTCCAAATGCAACGTGGTGCCAGATGGAATCCACAGTTTAGACAAAAAGCCTTGCAGTCCATGCAAGGATTATCCGACCTTCTTGAACCTATATTCAACGACCGTTGCCAAAANCCGGAAGATGATTTTATTAGTGCAGTTGCGCAACTCCAGCTATCAGGNGCTCCTCCTACCGTGAAGGACCTCGTTACAACAATCCTCGAACTAGATCATGAGACTTTACATGGGGGGCTTTCGAATCTTTGGCTGAACTTGCTTACAAANCCAACAGAGATGGAAAAAGTAAGAAATGATCATCGTCTCATGAAATTCGCGTGGTTAGAAACACTTCGCTATTCTCCGCCAGTTATGATCGCTGATAGATTCGCTCGCCAGGAAGTCGAAAGATTCGGAAGGTTGATTCCCAAAGGGGGNTTACTTCGATGCTCAGCTGCGGCAGCAAATCGAGACCCTCGCCAATTCGATGAACCTAATGTATTTATTATTGGGAGAAAGGATCTCTGTCAGCGAGAACCACGCGGACAGTATCGTGCTGATGGGCTTCCATCTGGAATAGCATTTGGCCTTGGAAGGCCATCCATTCATCCTGCAGTTCCTAAGGGTAGGCCAAGATCGAGATATGCATTGATAAGGGATGCGGCTGTGACGGCTTCGCTGCTNCTTCTTGAAGANAAGCCCTCACTGAAAATTGCTGATGGGGCAGAACCGCACCTTACCTGTTCGCAACTAGGAGAAATGCACACCTGCTGGGAATTNCCGGCCTGTTAATAGAACTCTCAGGATTCTGGATCGGGTAATACGCAGGGAAATCCTGCATATAAACCTATGTTGTCACCAGTCCTACCTTCAGGCCCTTCAAGGAGAAGTTGAACAAGAACTTCTGCGGTTTCTTCTGGCTTCATCCAGCTTTCAACCCATGCCGGATCTGGATTTGGCCCACTCCATGATCTAATCATCTCGCTGTCGGTTGCCCCAATACACAGGTTATTAACCCTGATGTTGTANCCGGCTAAGGACTTGGCCCAGTCGAAGGCAAGCCCATTTAGTGCCCATTTTGATGCGTTATAAAGATCCATATTCCCATGGCCGTGATGACGAGAAGAGCCGGGCGCAGGTTTGACGTGGTCGGTGCTGACATTTACGATCTCTCCGTAATTCTGTTCCACCATTATGGGGGCAACAGCACGACCGAAAAGAAACGCTCCGCGAATATTCGAACCAAATAATCTTTCGTAATTTGATAAGGACTCGTCCCAATCGTCTAACGGNCCAGTTCGTAGGACTTCTCCGGCNTTATTTACAAGAATGTCAACTGATCCAAACTTGGCAACAGTCGTATCTACAACCGATCGAACGTGGTCTGGGTCAGAGACATTACCAATATGCCAATCGGCGCCAATCTGTTGTCCGACTGTAGATACCGATTCTCGTTTATCTGTTATGACGACATTACAATCTTCCTCAGAAAACCGTCGAGCGAACGCAGCGCCCACGCCCTGGGCAGCTCCTGTAATGATGATAACTTTCTCCTTAAGCGTGATACTCATACTATTTACCTTCTCTACCTTGTCTGNAAAAAGTCACCTAGGCCNTCTGAGGCACCTTTGTCTTTTTTGTTACTATCTTCTTGTGGTAAGGCAACGGCTACTCCGTCATCTAATTNAATCTTGAAGCAAGGAACTCCCTCATAGGCTGGAGGGCCACTATGCTCTCCTGTTCGGACATCAAATGATGTTCCGTGTAGAGGGCACGTTAACTGGTAGCCGCGAAGACGACCTTCNCTNAAAGGAGTATCAGCATGACTACAGTTGTCTTCAAGGCCAAACAGCTCTCCATTTACTCGACAAACAACGATTCCATAATCACCGATATCCTCGAATACTTGTAAATCACCATCTTTGAGTTCATCAAGATTCCCTAGTTGATGGGCGTCCGGATCACTCATGCGGGACTCATGGCAATGTATTTATCGAGAGTTTGATGGAAATAACGGATNCTATTCTCTTGTGAAGGAAGGTACTCGCCTTTATANCCTCNTGAGCGCAATCCTTTATGCTGCGTGGTCCAGATTGCCACATCCTGATCAATTCCTGGCCCGCAGCTCACTTCTCCCGCACGTCCAACAATATGTTCTACTTGATGATCTACAGATACCCAATCCTTCATCGAATTTGAATAGTACTCGGTTGCTCCTTGGGGAAACATAGTTAAGTACCACATGTCAAAAATGCATTTATTNGGGTCTGTGGGGTGNGGGGCAGANCGAAGAAAAATACAGCCATCAGGNTTCATNCTNAATGAGAGGTTAGGAAATANTGTGTAGTGGTAGTTATCTGTTANCTGTTCGTCAGAATACCGAGAGAAATCGTANCCTTTAGATNCNGATAGTTCACGTTTCCTCTGCTGAAGCGCAACGCGTAAACCGGATANATTGTCACGNTATGGTTCNGGNTCAAATTCCCAAAAATCAAANTCCTTNTTCATACCTTTAAAAGTTTTATCGGCAGATCCTTTANATTGCGGACCAGGGCCTCCGCCAGGCATAAGCATCCGACAGTGCCCAGATGGATATAAATCAAACTGGCAACCACTGTGGTGTTCATTCAAATGATTAAGGGTCTGGGGGTGGACGAACGGAAGGTGGTAACTTTCGTTAAAATTATCTTGAACGCATTTCCAATTCCATTCCCCTTCGATGGTTACCCAATGCGTTCGCTTCATTTCTTCCATGCGGTATGAGTCCAGATGTTCGGTAACAGGATTTAGCCAGTCTCTAAGACTGTCAGATTGAGGATCCATATTGAACCAAATGAAACCCGCCCAAGTTTCGCATGGAATTTCAACTAAGTTTAATTTCCCACATGGCGACCCTTGTGGGAAATCATCTTCATCGTATGCCCACGTGCACTCACCGGAAGAGCTGAATCTCCAACCGTGGTAAGCACACTGGAATTCTCCACTTGCCAAGGTTCCGACTTCTGCAGTTACTAGTTGGTTTCCGCGATGCTGGCAAGCGTTATAGAAGGCTCGTATTTCGTGGTCTTCGCCGCGAACACAAATAATCGATTCATGGACGATGTCATACTTAACGTAGTCTCCTGGATCAGGTATCTGGTCAACTCTCCCTGCAATCTGCCAGACTCTGGTCCACATTCGCTCCCATTCTTTCTGGGCAAAAGCAGGGGAGTAGTAACGGTAACCAAAAATATTTTGTTCTGAACCTAAATCGGGATCTGGGGCTTTATCTCTTGGTATGCCCGTAATCTCAAGATGAGTTGATCTTGTGTCAGTCATAAGAAAGTTTTTCTGCTTTTTAAGATAGTTTATTAGTTAGATCACAAAGAATGCAGAAACTAAAAATATTTCGAGGGTAAAATGTTTGATTTGTTGCCGGAAAGGCTCGCTTGGTACATCGTAGGTCCTTCTCTTGGGCTTCTGATTGTGATCTTTTTTCTTGTGCTAAACCAACCATTAGGCGCTAGCGGTGCTTATGTGCATTCGTTAAAATTGATTCAACGTAAAACTGACGTCGCAGTTTGGAGAATCTGGTATTTCTTCGGCATCTTCTTAGGAGGAATTCTCACAACACAGATTTTCAGAGATTCAGGGAAGATCCGATCAGGATACTCAACGATGATAGAGGTGATGCAAGGCGGACCAACAATACTTATAGTTTTCGTAGGTGCTGTTGTCATGGGCTACGGAGCAAAAGTAGCTGGAGGCTGCACCTCTGGTCATGGCATATGTGGAACGTCCCAACGCTCCGTCGCTTCCATGGTTGCGACAGGGACCTTTATGACCACAGCAGTCCTTACAACCCTTGTTATCAGAATATTATCTGGTGGTGATCTATGAAGAACTCTATGGGGCTTCTTTTCGGAGCGTGCTTTGGGGGCTTACTTGGCGCAGCAAATCTGCATGAATATGACACCATTCATGCAATGTTAAGGCTCGACGAATTCGACGTCTATGGTCTAATGGCGTCTGCCATCTTAGTTTCTGCAGGATTATTGTGGTGGCTTGAACGTCGGCCAACTCCCACGGTGTTTGATGGGATATTAACACTTCAACGATCTCGCCCTAAAAGACACCACATCATAGGGGGAGGACTTTTCGGAATCGGATGGGCAATAGCGGGAACCTGCCCAGCGCCAGCTTTAGTGATGGTTTCATCAGGAGCGCTCTATGGCTTAATCGTCATTCTTGGTATCTTTATTGGAATTTACCTTGGAGATCGCAACAATATTTCATCTTCATTTGGAGATGGAGAGCACCATTCCTCTAGTGAGGAATTTATCTCACTTTAACTTCAAATGGTTTATGCGTTCGTCCCCAGTGGTGACCATGCGAGGAGGGAAGAGTCACCAGGGAAAACGTTAGCCACGAGTGGGGCGTCATTTGCATCAGCCATTTCTTTATAGCTCATCCACGATACAACTGCCGCTATTGGAGTTCCCATGCCTTCGTCAAACTGAACTGGCCCATACACATTCGCCGTGTAGATCAGATCTTCATTTCCGACCCTTTGTGTAGCTTCATGCCGAGCTCCTGCAGGCTCATAGAACCATACTCCAGGACCATAGCCTTCGGGTGGCCCTGCTCTATAACCTATTCGACCATTGAGTACAAGAAAATCGGCTGCTCCAAGGTGATAGTGGGGTCCCGCAACGCTGTTATGAAGAACAAGTAGCGTTGACATCATTGTTTCTTCGCTGACACGAAGGATCTTGATGCCATAGTCATCCATTCCTGGGAATTCAATCCAAGGTATTGGCCGTGTATCGACCCAATGGGGATGCGTAAACGCTTCATCACCTGAAGCTCCGCTAGATTGAAGGACTTCACCAAGTGCTTCTGTCTGAGCTATGGCCAGCGGCTCAGGCTCACCATGGAATGGGGCAGGGCGCTCCTGCATGCATTCTGCCAAACTATTTGGAACTAGAGTCAATCCATTTGTATTCGAAGCTGCTAGGACGTCAAGCGCTGTTAGGATGCTGTCAACTGTCTTGCCATCATCCGCTAGGAACGCCACAGGGCCGAAATAGTTTGCTTGGTATTCCGTGGTTTCTTCAACGACTATTCCTTCAACGCGGGAATTGGCCGGAATGTATCCCCAGATGCCTGGGCCAATGGGAGCCGCCAGCTCTCCTTTGGTGTACGTCATGCGTCCAGAAAGGATCATCATATCTGTCCCACCAAGGAAGACCGTCGTTGGTAATTCGGTACCAGCTTCAACCTGAACGATCATGGAAAACCATCCTGACTCTCTGCTAGCTCGTAGCGGTTTGAAGCGCATTCCAGGAGCTTGTTTGATTTCGATCCAAGGCATGGTGTTGGTGTCAATGCCACCTTCGATACCTGTAGGGTCAAATTCTGGGTTGTATGAGACCGACATGTGGGTTCTCCTATTTTCTATTCAACGGACAATTCTCCCATCAAAGACCAATCATTTGCGTCCTCGATGGTTGTATTAACTATTTTTGGCGTTTCTGCTAGTGCTTGAGGCATTTCGCTCATAGCTTTCTTAAAGTGGTCGCTATTAACATGAGGGACAGCGCCATCTTCTTGAAATGCCTCTACAAGAACAAATGTAGATGGATCGTCAGCGCTTTGTGACCATTCAAACCATAGATTCCCTGGCTCTTCTCGCGTGGCAACTGTAAAGTCTTGGACAAGATCTAGCCATTTGTCTGTCCATTCAGGTTTTGTCTTAAATTTGACAACAATAAAAATCATTCTTCCCCCTTTTCTTTAAGCATAAATTTCATTTCACAGATTGGCAAGCTAAAGGACTTCCAATGTGTTTGCATGAAAGGGCATGTACAAATTAATCTTCTATACATTCCACATCGAAGGAGTAGTATGTCTGGACCGCTGCAAGGTTATAAAATAATCGATTTAACTCAAGTAGTATCCGGCCCCTTTGCAACTATGTTGCTGGCTGATCAGGGTGCCGAAGTAATTAAGATAGAGCCAACAACAGGACTTGGCGATTTAACCCGCCTCCCTTCATTCGACAAAGGAGGCATAGGGGCCTTTTATCTGAATAACAACAGAAGAAAAAAGTCTCTATCGATAGATCTTTCCGGAGATGATGGAAAGCAGATCGTTTTAGATCTATGTGCAGAGGCAGACGTTATTGTCCAAAACTTTCGACCAGGTGCAATTGAGCGACTAGGTCTAGGTTATGACAGTATCAAGAAAATAAATCCGAACATTATTTATGTTTCAATAAGTGGTTTCGGACCCACCGGGCCATATTCGGATAGGCCTGTTTTGGATCCAGTAATTCAGGGAGTTTGTGGAGTCATTAGCAGGCAGCTAAACCCCCAAGTTCCATTTCCTGACCTAATAAGGAACCTATACGCTGATAAATCAACTGCATTAACAGTAGCGCAAGCTACGACTGCAGCATTGCTTGCAAAAGAGCGCGGAAATGGTGGTCAATTAGTTGAGATACCGATGGTCGATGCATGCATGTACTTCTTTTGGCCAGACGCAATGATGGATTTGACGTTGACAGATGAAGATGCAAATGGCGGAGTGCTTCTTTCAAGCGTCTACAACCTGACTGAGTGTAGTGATGGGAAAATAGTTTACTTCGCAGCCTCAGATGGGCAACGCGCCGGAGTGTGTCAAGCAGTTGGTCACCCTGAATGGGCTGAAGATGAGCGATTCTCTTCTATGCAGGCTCTTGCTGCAAACCCACAGAATTTTATACTTCTAGGAGAAATGCTTGCTGAGGCTTTCTTGGAGATGACATGTGACGAAGTTATAGCAGCGCTGATTGAAGCTGATGTGCCAGCGGGCCCTGTCCTCACTGGCGAAGAGGCCGTTGCAGACCCGCAAATCATCCATAATGAAACACTTGTCGAATGGCAACACCCAGATGCAGGCACGGTTCGCCAGCCGCGCCCCGCAGCACGCTTTTCGGAAACCCCAACAGATTTGGATTTCTCTGGAGCTCATCGCGGTCAACACAATGAAGAAATCCTCGGTGGTCTTGGGTATTCATCAGAGCAGATTCAAGGCCTTCAAGAATCTGGAGTGATTGGTTAAGACTAGAGGACCTGAAGTATTCGCTAGCATGGAATAAAATACAAAAAGGACATATTGAAGTGCAGCCAACATATTCGAAAGAAGCCGAAGCGTTCCGTGAAAAAGTTCAAGCTTTTTTGGGGGAGCACCTCCCAGAGAACTGGAAAGGGATTGGAGCCCTGCCAGCTGATGAAGCATATGCCTTTACCAATAACGAGTGGAGGCCGCTACTAGCCGAGCATCGATTTCTAGCTCCAGCTTGGCCCGAAGAATACGGAGGCGGTGGATTAACTGAACTGGAGCAGGTTATTTTGGCAGAAGAGTTCATGCGTGCGGGCGTTCCTGCTGGAGGCACAAATGACGCTTTCAGTATTCAGATGGTAGGAAACACCATTCTACATTGGGGGAGCGAAGATCAAAGATCACATTTTCTACCAAAAATAATCTCTGGAGAGTACGTATGGTGTCAGGGCTACTCAGAACCGGATGCGGGCTCAGACTTGGGGGGTCTCGGATGTTCCGCTGAACTCGATGGTGATGAATGGATAATTAACGGACAAAAAATCTGGACATCAGCAGGCCAATTTGCGAATTGGATCTTCGTGCTCTGCCGAACAGATAAGGATGCCCCAAAACATAAAGGCATTAGTTTTCTCCTTTGTGAAGTAGATCAGCCAGGGATTGAAATGCGCCCAATCAAAATGCTTTCTGGAGAGTCCGATTTCAATGAAACATTTTTCACCAATGCTAGAACAGCAAAGGAAAATGTCGTAGGTGAAGTTAATGGCGGGTGGGCCGTTGCTATGACTCTTCTTGGATATGAACGAGGAGAGAGCGCTGCAACAATGCCGATTATGTTCCGGCACGAAGTTGACAAACTACTTGAATTAGCGAAGGAAAAGAAACTATCTACAGATCCGACTATTCGTCAGAGGCTTGCCCAAATTTATATTGAAGTTGAATTAATGCGCTTGTTGGGTATGAGGACGTTAACTGGATTTCTCAAAGGAAGGCAGCCAGGTCCTCAGGAAAGCGCATTTAAGCTCTATTGGTCTGAATATCATAAACGGGTGACAGAGCTTTCTCTTGATATTTTGGGAAGTGAAGCACTAGCGCTTGAAGGAAGTCCGCCCTCCACATCCTTTCATGCAGATAATCCAGGCGCGGAGAATTCTAGTTCATCATGGATCGGCGCTTTCTACAATGCGCGGGCAGGAACGATATACGCTGGCACGTCACAAATTCAACGAAATATCCTCGGAGAGATGGTCTTGGGCCTCCCCAAAGAGCCTCGTCCAGGTTAAGGGGTACTCATGGGGTTCACTGCTTTATCTAACCATGTAAACAAAGAAATTGTGGATGCATTCAAAATTGTCTGGGATTACCTTGGTCGTCCAGGAGCATGGTGGACAGGAACTCAGCGTATTGCTATAGCCCAGCAAGTTCGCAACTCTGCGCCTAGGCCACTATGGGACAGGCCACCACCATTAGATACACTTTCTGACGAAGCTAATGGTGTATTGACTTTCTTTGAGCTTGGCGTTGTCGAGCGGGTTACCGTTCAACCATCATCGATAAATCTCGAAACATATCAACACATCGTCCAAAGAATGGGTCAAGACAAGTACGCAGAGCTAGCGTCAGTTGTCTCACAAATTGTTCCGATTGACCATCTACATGATTCGCTTGGCCTCGGCAGAGAAGAGCTGCCGACTCCGATAGAGGGCGATATCACCAGAGAACGCCCAGACGGACTGGTTGCCGGAGTCGGGTTTTTGCCAACTCTTCCAGCAGAAGGGCTCCCGCATGTAGCAGTCGCACTAAGTCTGGCACTAGCCGATAATGCACGCCGGATGCTTCTCGTACGCGCAATGTACTCCGGAGACTCATTCGCTGAGATGGTGTGGACGCATAGAAGTTTAAGTCGCCCTCAGGTCGAGCTTGTAGCAGCTCGAACTTCGGCTTTGAATGAGTGCTTCTATTGAACGAGCGCTCATAGCATGCTACTTAGTTTAAGTAGCGCCGCATCTGAAGTTGAAAGCGACCCCACCTCTATAAACGGGACGATTTCTGCATCCGACGGCATTCCAGCCGGTCAAGAGCTATTAAATTTCACTGACTCTGTACACCGATTGGATGACTCGTTAGAGCCTCATAGGGCAGCTCTGATTGACACGATAGGAGAAGAAGGGATGATTGATGCAGCAGTCATATCCTCAGTCTTTAGAAGTCTAAACATTACTGCAGATAGCTCTGGGATAAGAATAGACGATGATTGGGAATCTGCGGCAGCTGGATTTGCCGTACAAACTGGAGCGCAAACATATAGAACTTTAGAGAACTCGCCTAAGGTGAAATCAATCTTAGAGGAAGGGGCATAAATGGGCGCTGAACCGAAACTGCCTCTCTCTGAAGTTAATTTTTTCGACTCAGAAATTTCTGAATGCCCATACGGCGCCTACAAAGTGCTTCGAGAAGAAGCGCCGGTTTGGAAAGATCCAATTTCTGGAATCTACGTTATTACCAGGTATGACGATATTAAAGACGTTCTGATAGATACAGAAACTTTTAGAAATGAAAGAAAATTTCGGGCACGAACAAATACAAGGTCTGAAGTAATTCGTAATCTCTATGAGGAGAAAGGCTGGGTCCCAGCTCCTACGCTTGCTGGACGTGATGATCCAGAACACAAAGAGATGAAAGCTTTATTCGCTCACGCATTTCGTCCCCAAAAAATAAAGCAATTAGATCCATTCGTTGAAAACCTCGCAATTAGACTCTTTGACGATTTCTTACCAAAGGGAGAATGTGACTGGGTAAAAGAATTCGCTATACCGCTTCCCTTAATAGTGATTGGGCATCAAATGGGTGTTCCTGAAGCAGATATTTGGCAGATCAAAGCGTGGACAGACGCCTGGGTCCAGCGACTCGGCATGATGCAGACAGACGAGGAAGCTATTTGGTCAACCGAGATGGAAATCGAAGCACAGCATTATTTCCAACCGATCTTTGAGCGGCTTCGTAAGGTTCCTGACGATACGCTCTTAAGCGATCTAGTTAATACTGAAATTCCTGAATGGGGCAGAACCCTAACTGACGAAGAGCTACATGCAGAAATGATGGCTGACACATTTGTTGGTGGCTCAGAGACCAGTACCAATGCAATAGCTGCAGGAGTTATGCTTTTGATAGAACAGAATGACCAATGGGAACTGCTTAAATCCAATCCAGATAAGTATCTGCCAATTCTTATAGAGGAAATCTTGCGGCTTGAAGGACCAGTTCAGGGCCTATTTAGAGAAGCTGCATGCGACGTCACGTTACACGGGGTGAAGATACCAAAAGGTTCTACTATCAATATTCGATACGCATCGGCTAACCTCGATGACTCTATCTTCGACCGACCAAGCAAATTAGACTTAGAGAGACCAAATTCAAGGCGGCACTTAGCATTCGGCTTCGGAGTTCACTACTGTATGGGAGCGCCTTTGGCTCGACGAGAATTGTTCTTTAGCTTTAAGACTCTTGTCGACCGGGTAGATCAGATGTGGTTTATTGAAGGAGAAAACGACTTCCTTCATCATCCAAATTTTTGCCTTCGAGCTCTCCGTGAATTACACATTGGCTTTACTCTCAAATGAATCCACTAGTGATTGGGTTGACTGGAGGTATCGGTGTAGGAAAGACAACTACAGCGAATCTCATCAAAGAATGCGGAGCGAACATCATTGAAGTGGATCAGTTAGGGAGAGATTTACTTCATAAAGATCCTCATGCAAAAGCTAATATCGTTAAAGAATTTGGAGAATCAATTCTCGATGGCACTGGCAAGATAGATCGTGAGAAGCTTGGCCGAATTGTCTTTGGTAACCTTGAGCGCCTTCAAACGCTGGAGGCGATAAGCCACCCTGCGATAAATCAGACTTTGAATAAGCTAATTGGGGAACAAAGCTCAGGGGTCATTATCCTCGACATGGCGGTCCTCGTGGAAAAAAAGCTCGCCTACTTTCAGGGGTCACCTATGTATCAAAAAGTAGTTGTTGTTGAGTCAGAAATGGTCTTAAGAAATGAACGTTTGAAGCAGCGAGGGTTAACGAAGGAAGAAATCGAAAAGCGGATCAGATCACAAGCAACGGATGACGAAAGAGCTGAAGTGGCGGATTACGTGATAACCAACAACGGCAGCATGAAAGATCTTCAAAGCGAGGTGAAAATCCTTTGGGACAAAATAGGGATTTGGCGAGTCAACCTGACGAATGATTGTATGAGTAGAGAGTTAAAGAACAAGTAGTACAGTAGGAACTGCGAATCCGAAACTAAGGGAGCACTAATGGCAAATGTAACGATCTATCATAATCCTCATTGAGGTTCTTCACGAAATGCCTTGGCGGTCGCCGAGGAAATGGGAGTAGAGCATGATGTTGTCCTTTACATAAAGGAGCCACCGGATGAAAAAACCCTTCGAGCTATTGCCGAAGGACTAGAGGACCCGATTGAAGACCTTGTCAGAAAAGACTCGAAGTTCAAAAAACTAGAATTGAATCCAGACGACTATGTTGGCAATTTGGAAAATGTTGTCGAAATCCTTGTTAAGCATAAACAACTCCTCCAACGGCCAGTAGTTGTGAAAGGGAAGAAAGCAATCATTGGGCGCCCTAAAGACCGTATAGCAGCATTCTTATCCTAGGTAGGTATTGAGTTGAGTATATGAATGACCACGAACTCGCTGGATATCTAGCAGAATCCGCTGGTGCAGAACTATTAAAACTTCGAACGTCCGCCGCCACTGAACGATTAAACACCTGGTACTTACGTGATCAAGGTGACATGCTCTCTCATAAATTATTGATTGATCAAATACGTGAACATAGGCCAGAAGATCACGTCCTTTCGGAAGAGGGGGCAGATGACAAATCTCGAGTGGATGCCGACCGGGTGTGGATAATAGACCCTCTAGACGGATCTCAAGACTATCCATATCCTGAGAGTGCCGAATGGGCAGTACATATTGCTTTGATTGAATCAGGAAAGATTAAAGCTGGGGCTGTTGCTTGCCCCTCCCTAGGACGTCATCACGTCACCGGATTTGATTCGTCTATTGCAGAGAGAAAAAATGAGGCGCCACTCATCGTTTCCAACCGCTGGAATACCTATCAAGTTTCATCTATCGCTGAAACTATTGGAGCTGAATTGACATGCTGTGGGTCAGCAGGAGTAAAGACCTCATTAGTGCTTAGCGGCGATGCTGACGTCTACATACATGGAAGCGGACTCTACGAATGGGACGCCTGTGGTCCAGTTGCAGTTTCAAGAGATGCTGGTTTGGTGGCGTTCCAATTAGATGGAAGCGATTTCCAGTTCAACAAACAAACGCCCGTCGTTCGCGGACTAGTTATTTCCCGTCCAGAGTATTCAGATCTAGTTCGCAAAGCGCTCTCATACTGATCATCTAGTATTTTCTAGAAATTTACGCATTAAACAACGATTGAGTCTGTCCATGCCCTAGAGTTAATCTGGCGGCAATAAGGTCGCGATAAGGTAAGGAAGTTTCATCATGGCAAGGGGAACGGTCAAGTTCTTTAATACACAGAAGGGCTATGGATTTATAGCTCAAGAAGAAGGGGACGATGTCTTCGTCCACTATTCAAATATTTCGGGCGGCGGCTTCAAGAATCTTGAAGAAGGTCAAGAAGTCGAATTCGAAGTAGGTGAAGGCCGAAAAGGTGATGAGGCGTTGGATGTTCGGGTCGTCTAACTATGGCCAGTAAGGGACGAGAAAGCTGGGATAAGCGCCAACGCGAACGCACAAAAAAAGATAAACAAGCTGCAAAACGTGCTGAACGTGCTGAGCGAAGAAATTCAGAAGATGAATTGCAAGACGAGGGCCCTAATGAGGCGGAACTGTATGAGCGTTTCGCAAAATTGAGCGCTTCACACGCAAATGGTGAAATCGACGATGAAGCCTTTGAAGAAAAAAAAGAGGAGATATTCGAACTTCTCGGCGTGCAGCTCCACTAACAAATGATCATCCTCGGACTGGGCCATACTTGCCAAGAGTTCGTCAACTTCTAAAGACTAGTTAAACCACCCTGTAGAGTAGTTGTATGAAATTGCAGAATAAATTGCGCACAAGAGGAGTGTGGTTCTTTACAGAAACCATGGACTCTGAGCATGCGATAGCGTTTGCGCAAAAGGTGGAAAGTCTCAATTATTCGGCTTTGTGGCTACCAGAAACGACAGGGCGTGATCCGTTTAGTCATATATCCATGCTGCTCGCTAACACTGAACGCCTAGTTTTTGCGACAGGAATTGTTAATATTCATCACCGTCATCCCGGCGTTACAAAACAAGCAGCTACAACATTGGCAGAGATGTGCGATAACCGATTTCTGCTCGGGCTAGGGGTATCGCATGCGCCGCTTGTAGAAGGTCTACGTCAATTGGACTACTCGAAGCCGTTAAGAGCTATGCGAAACTATCTTACTGCCATGAAAAATTCGCCCTATACATCGGTGCCACCCTCAGAGGACCCCCCATACGTTCTTGCAGCGCTAGGTCCGAAAATGATGGAACTCGCTGCGGAAATGACAGACGGAGCTCATCCCTACTGGACGACTCCAGAGCACACCGCTCAAGCTCGGGAACTCCTTGGTAAAGACAAGATGCTTTGCGTGGAGCAAAAAGTTGCATTTACTACAGACAAAGAAGTCGCTTACCAAACAGTGCGTACAGAATTAGCTCGATACATAAATCTACCGAATTATCGAAATAACTGGAAACGACTTGGGTTCAGTGAAGAGGAGATAGATGCAACTTCTGATCGCTTTATCGATGAACTGGTTGCTTGGGGAACTCTGGATCAAATAAATGAACGCTTAAATGAGCACGAAGAAGCAGGTGCTTCCCACATTTGTATACAGCCTTTAGCAGTGCATGGGGAGTTTGGAAACCCACATTGGGAAGCATTAGAAGCATTATCGCCGACCAGCTGAGCAAATGCGTAAACTCCTGAATAGAAACGGATTACTGACGCGAGATGTCGTTCTTCTTCTATCAGCAGGACTGGCTTACTTTATCGTTGCTGGTATCTCATTCCCCGTTTTGCCTCGACTTGTAAAACAAGAATTAAATGGAGGTGAATTTGAAATAGGGCTTGCTTTCGGTGTGATGGGGCTTGGGATGTTAGCTATGCGGCCTCTAGTCGGATTCCTTGCTGACAAGTATGGAAGAAAGCAGCTAATAGTCGTTGGAGCAATAGTAATTATTATCACCCAGCTACTTCATGTCCCAGCCGCGAGATCCAGTTTGGGGATGTTGCTCCTTGTTCGCTTTGTGCTTGGGTTGGGAAGTTCAGCGATGTACGTTGGGCAAGCTACAAC
>PAYW01000023.1 GCA_002715425.1 Actinomycetota bacterium
GGGTGCTTTCCTTCGGGGGGACAGTTCCTTTCGGGAATTTGATTGCAGGTCCGCTGATAGAGGTAACATCGCTATCAGCGATTCTTTACTCAAGTGCGGCCATCGCCATTCTTCTTGGTGGACTGTTCAGACTCAAGTCCGGCCCCATAATCGGAGAAGAGATCCTCGCTAACGACAAGAGCTAGGTACTATCTGCCTCATTCATATAATCCCGGTAATAGGTGATGCATCCATCTTCGACGCGGTAGACGCCAACACCCTCTCGGTATCCGTCGTCGGAGGTAAACGACCACTGTGCCCAAGCTGTATGATCATCTCCTGCAAGTTCTTCGAGACGAAATTTGCCATTGATCGAAGCCACAACCGTATTCATCTTCTCGAGAAATTGAGAGATTTCAGACCTTCCGTTAAATGTTCCAAAAATCGGGTCATCAAAGACCGCATCTTCGGAAAACATGTGGGCCGTGAGGGTGTAATCCCCCGAATCCTGATTCGACCAGAATTGTTTTATCACGTCGTATGCTTCACCACCCATAGAAACCCTCCTTCGATATTTTTGATGGCACGTGGCTTCAAACCTTCTTTCTAATTAACTTGCTTGTCTTGGCCCTCCCAATATGGAGCACGGAGCTTGTACTTTTGCAGCTTGCCGGTCGCCGTTCGTGCTAGTTCATCACGGAATTCAATCGACGTTGGGCATTTGTAATGGGCTAATTTTTCTCGGCAGTAATCAATAAGCTCTTGTTCAGTTATTTCACTGTCAACGACGACCAGAGCTTTCACGGTTTCGCCCCATTTGTCATCGGGAACGCCGATAACAGCAACCTCGGTTACAACCTCATGCGAGAAGAGAACATCTTCAACTTCAATAGAGGAGACATTCTCCCCACCTGAAATAATGACATCCTTTTTCCTATCAGCGATAGTTACATAGCTCTCATCATCGATATATCCACCATCACCTGTATGGAACCAGCCCGAACGAATAGCGTCATCTGTCGCTTCAGGTTGATCCCAGTAGCCCTTTAAAACATGATTCGATCGGGCGAGAATCTCACCATCATCTGTGACTTTTATCTTCACGCCCAAAGCTGGCGCTCCAGCACGACCCAATAACTGTGCCCGTTCTCCGCTGGGGAGCTGGTCCCATTCTGTTCTCCCTCGCGACATCGTTAAAAGCGGAGCCGTCTCAGTTAGGCCATAGATTTGAATAAACTCCCAACCCAATACTGTCTCGACCTGCTCAATAATTGAGGTTGGCGGAGGAGCACCAGCAACTACGATCCTTGTCCGGCCAGCCCCTGGGATTTCACCTTCCCATGTTGCAGCAGCGTCAAGTATTGCAGCTACAACAGCGGGAGCGCCACACATCAGTGTCACGCCATGCTTCTTAACTCGCTGGAGGATTTCTTCGCCGTCGACTTTCCGCAAAACAACTTGCGGAACTCCCATAGCAGTTAGGGCAAACGGCATCCCCCACCCATTGCAATGAAACATCGGCAATGTATGCAGATACACATCACGATCATTTACTCCTGCCTGCCACCCAAAGATCGCAGCGTTTGTCCATAGCATCCTATGGGTCATCTCAACACCTTTAGGCCTCGCCGTCGTTCCACTGGTGTAGTTAATCGTTGCGGTAGCGTTCTCATCCTCCTCCCACTCTTCAGGCTCTCCAGACACAAAGATCTCACGATCAGTATCGGCACCCAAAACAAGAAACTTCTTCACAGATATGTCCGTCAAAGTTTCTGCTAACTCTGGATCAACAAGTAAAACTTCCGCACCTGAATGGTCAACTATATACTGGATTTCTTCAAGGTTCAAACGAAAGTTAATAGGGACACCTACTCTCCCGTAAGCGGCCGTCCCAAACAGAAAAGTAAGCATTCGCGACGCGTTTTGAGATACAAGAGCAACTCGGCCACCTATCGGAACACCCATTAGTTCAAACCCCTTAGCCATTGCCTTAGCCCGACTAGCGAACTCACCATAAGTAAGATCTGGAAGAGGTTGCGCCGGCTGATTCGGCTCATCAATGATTCCGATACGAGTGTCGTAGACGAGACGAGCCCGATCTATATGATCTTTGATGGTTAATGGAACAAGCATTCCGGAGCTCCTTTAGGATTGTCCAGTATTTGAAATTTTAGACTGTACATCTCTTTTCGTCAGATCGACAGACATAACCTAATGACTTGTTAAAACATATTGTATGAGATCTGGGGATTACATATCAGACTTGTGGTCGTGCTATTTTTATTAAATGAACGCACCGAATATTCTTCTAATAGTCGCAGACCAAGAACGTCAACGAGATTGGATTCCTGAAGATTTCTCTCTACCTGCCAGACAACGTCTCATGGACCAAGGGTTGGAATTTACAAAGTATTACACACATACATCCCCTTGCTCGCCAAGCCGCGGAACCCTGTTTACGGGTCAATACCTGCCGGTCCATGGAGTTCTGGAAAACTGCATAATGCCGGCAAATGGGGAATTATCCACTGACGCCCAAACGCTCGGAAAGCTTTTCCGTTCAAAAGGCTATTGCACCGGCTACAAGGGCAAATGGCATCTTGCGCCGGTGGCTTTTCCAGACATGGACGCATATGGGTTCAGTGACTGGGAAGGTAACGATAAAGCATTTTGGGGACAGGCTGGAAGCGGTGTTGAATTTGATGAGCCGATTGCACGTTCCGCTGCCAAGTGGATACAGGATAGAAAAGACGAGTCAAACCCGTGGTTCTTATCAGTGGGCCTCGTTAATCCGCACGACATCATGTGGTTCCCTATGGACCAGCCCTGGTATCAGGAAGAAAACGCTGAAAAGGTCAAAGCATTAAAAGAGCGATATGCGACATATGACTGGGGGCGAGAGGACCCTCTTCCCGCTTTCAACCTGCCATACGAGGAATGGATGACGGAGCTTCCGGAGAATTTCGACGATGACTTACATACGAAGCCTGATGTTCATAGAAGGTTCATGCATGAAATGTCTAGGTCAAATGGGTATTTGGATCCGGCTGACAGGCCGAAATGGCTTCGATTGCTCGATTATTACCTCAAACTTCATCAGATGAGCGATGAGAGCTTGTCATTGATCCTCAATGCGTTGGATGAAACCGGGGCATGGGACAATACTGTGGTTATTTTCACTGCTGACCACGGTGACCAGTGTGGATCGCATGGCCTGCGTTCAAAAGGCCCATGGAATTATGAGGAGACTATGAAAATACCGTTGTATGTCGTTGCGCCAGGTATTACCTCACCAGGAACTGTTACTGATGCGATGATGAGTCCTGTCGATCTCGCAGCTACTATCTGTGAGCTTGGTGGGATCAATCCGGATGAAGCTGATTTGCCTGGCAGGTCAATGCTTCCATTTTGGGAGAACCCATCGCTTAATGGAAGGGACTATGTTCTATTTGCCCAAGATTGGGCATGGTATGACGGCCTGTTGAATACGAGGTATGCAAGTAGAGGCATTTTTGACGGCCGCTATAAATACTGTCGGTATTTCGGTATCGGAGGATCAAGTACTACGCGAGGTACTCCTATAGAAGGGCCGAAAATCTTCACAGAGGATGCCCACTTTGACGATCAGGAACATGAGTTCTATGACCTTCATGAGGACCCTCATGAGTTGGTTAACCTTGCTATGGACCGGAACCGACGAGCAGAAATACGAGAATGGTATGAGCGTCTCCGTAAAGCTGAAATAGAAGAATTCGTTTCGCTTCAGGCCAAAACGTGATCAACCCTCCTCCCTTCCCAACATCTGTTGGTGAACTGACCGGACCTTTCCTAAGCGGCGCACTTGGAGCAGAAGTTTCAGAGTTTCACGCTGATCGTATTGGGGAAGATCGGGGAATGCTCGGGGAAATTTTTAAACTGGATATCTCTTTTGAGGATGACTCGATGGAACCGCTGACGCTTGTCGCAAAATTCGCCGCTCTTCGAGAAGAAACTTTAGCTCTCGCAAAACGCGGAGACACTCACGAACGAGAGCTCCGAAGCTACGATGAGATGCTCTCATCCGCACCTGTTAACGTGCCTGAGCTTATCGCAGCATGGTACGACGATGAGACAGCGGAGTTCCTTTTGTTGCAGGAATTGATCTCGGCGGATACCTCCGTAGATCAAATAGCTGGCCTCTCAGAACAGCAGGCTCGACTTGTAATCTCAGAAATGGCGAAATTGCATGCGTACTGGTGGAATGATCCCAGATTGGAAGGAATGAGCTGGCTGCCGCGACTAGATGACCAAAGAAGACGAACCAACTTGACGACAATTACACGAAACGGATGGGGAAAGTTAGCCGAAATGCTCGAAGGGGAAATTTCACTTTCGAACATTCCTAAAAATGGTGAGGAGCTAGCTGAAAAAATAGATGCAATGCTGAGCCGGACTGCAGCGTTCCCATCTACATTTATTCATAGTGATTTGAGGGCAGATAATCTGCTGTTCTCACCGGATGGCCATTCTGTTGCACTTATTGACTGGCAGGGTTGCTGCATTGCTCCACCAGTGTTTGATTTTGCATATTTTCTCATCCAGTCCGTGACGATCGAAGACCGGCAGCGTTTAGAAGATGATCTCCTTCGGTTCTATGCTGAGGAACTGGAACGAGGTGGGCTGAAAATCAGTCTCTCAAACTTGAGGGAGGTCTATGAGTCTTCGCTCATTTATAGTTTCGCAATTGCATGTTCTATACCACTAATCAATGACCCTACCATCCCACGTGTTCGGGAGCTTGGTATCGCGATGGGAACACGGTCGATTCAGGTACTCAAAGATCACAGTCAGATTTAATACTTGTACTTGGGCTTCCTTCAACTGGAGTCGGGAAATTCAAATGAGCTAAACCTTCAATCATGGATTGTCGAATCTAGTTTCTGGTTTAATCGGTTAAGTCTTCGCAAGGTTACTGAGATACTGTCTGAGAACTGATTGCTTCGATGAATTTTACGATGCTTTCTCCGCTACCAGGAATTTCAGCTTGTCGGAAGTGTCTTTCAAAGAACCATCCCATAATAAGACATCGAATGACTTCTTTGAGTTCAGGCTCAGATAGCACTGAGAATTCCCCTGTCCTGGTTCCGAGTGAAGCTAAAGATTGAAAAGTTTCATCTTGGAAGCTAGCTCTTCGTTGCATCAATTTCTCAAACTCTGGATGAAACCGAGCTTCAAGGGGAAGGGATGCTAGAAAAGCTGAATGGCCGGGAAAGTCATCAGCGATCTTACGGCTTGATGTTATGAGGTGGTCGAAAGCTTCAACGAGCGTGTCTCTCTCACTCGCCGAAGACACACTTCCCCAGATCGCATCAGCTGTCTCTTCAAAGACCGCCATATACAAGGTTTCTTTATTTTCATAGTGGTTATAAATGGCGCTGGGAGCGAGATCTGCTGATTCCGCTATTTTTAAGATGGACGCACCATCGTAGCCTTTGACAGAAAATACGCTTCTTGCAGCATCAAGGATTCGTTGACGTGTTTCTGCGCTATCTACTCCAGCAGGCCTACCACGCTTCCCCATTTATTTTCCTAACTGAACGAATGGGCTGAGTTTATAGAGAAACAACTTTTCCTCGAGCTTCTGTATCTTGCCACCGTAAGAACCGTCGTTCCATCATCCCAATGATTGCATTAAATACAAGGGCAAGGCCGGCGAGTATTGTGATTAACCCGATTGCTTTGCCCATACCGAAGTTATTTGTTTCGTAGAGCAGACGCTGCCCTAAACCGCGTTTAGAGACGATGAACTCTCCAAGTACGACGGCAAGTATCGAATAGATGGAAGAAAGACGAAGAGCTCCAAATAATGGGCCAAGAATACCTGGAATGACGACAAATCTGAATTTTTGGAATTGAGTTGCACCCATGGAAGTCGCAACAACATCAAGATCTGGGTCTACACCGCTCACTGCAGCCTGAACAGGTATTTGCACAATAAAGAAAACAATTATTGTTGCTAGCGCAACTTTCGATGCAATATCAACCCCGTACCAGAGAATCAAGATCGGGGCGAGTGCGATCTTTGGAACAGCATTCGCAAAGATAAGAAAGGGAGACATCACTTTCGCTGCTTTTCTGAAGCTCCCTAGGAGAAGCCCGACAATAAATCCCGAACCGGATCCAATGACGAAGCCAAGGAGCGCTTCCTGTAATGTCACCCAGAAATCGCCCCAGAACAGTGAATCATTCCAAACGTCTTGGAAGAAATCCAACGCTTCGCTGGGTACCCCTTGGAATAGGGGCATAATTTCCGGAAAAAGTTCATAGTCCCAACCGAGGAAAGAGAATGGGCTCCCTCCTTTGAAAATCCAGCGTGATTCCCACGCCCAAATAATGAGGACGAGGAGAGCTATTCGGATAAATTGGATTGGGAGGTCGATGGCTGTAAGAATTCGCTTCCATCTTGGCACTTCGACGATAGTTGACATGTCGAAACGTTCTGATTGAACAGTTGACGTTTGAGAATTGTCTGTTTCCTCATTATTTGGTTCAGGTGAGGTTATATCAGATGATTTCATCACGAAGTTCCTTCCATATCCTGTGTTCCGCTTCTTTAAATTTGTCATCGAATCGGAGTTCATCTATCACTCTTGGCCGTGGTAGATCAATGATCGTATCGCTTTTGATTTGACCAGGTCGAGCAGTCATGACAATAACCCGATCTGCGAGCAAGACGGCTTCTTCTAGGTCGTGGGTTACGAAGATGACTGAACTTTCCCCTGATCTTTCCCAGAGGTTTATAAATTCTCCTTGAACGGTGAGTCGAGTTTGAGCATCAAGGGCTCCAAATGGCTCATCCATTAGCCACAAATCTGGGTCAATGGCTAGGGTTCTTGCAATTGCGACTCGTTGGCGCATTCCTTGTGAGAGTTGAGATGGGTAGGAGTCTTCAAATCCGTCGAGATGCAATAGGGAGATAAGTTCATGGGCTCGTTCTCGCCGCGTAGCTTTGTCTACTCCGTGAATTTGTAATCCCATTTCGATATTGCGAAGCGCTGTTCTCCATGGGCTTAATGCCGAACGAGCCAGCATATAGCCAACATCGCGGCTTGGTCCATTGACTTCCGTACCGTTCCGCTTAACTGATCCGGCTGTAGGCGGAATCAAACCTGCCAACATGTTAAGTACGGTTGTTTTCCCACAGCCACTGGGACCAACGATAGCTACGAATTGGCCTTTGGGAATTGCAATATTGATGGTGTCTACGGCGAGGACTGGGTTGTTACCTTCACCACCGAACACTAATGAAACGTTTTCTATGTCGACAGCATTGGCCATAATTTTTGATTCCTGTCTTTAATATCTTGTCTAAAAGGTTTTTCGGGGCCGGTGCCTGAGCACCGGCCCCGAATCAGTTTCTATGAACCGACTTCGTTTTTATTCGCAGTCTAGGTCCTGTGCTACCTCATCAGCAGCGAACAGTCGGTCGGTCTTGCCGACATCGACAGAAATCTGGCTGATCGTTTCGATCTGTCCAAATTGTATGTCACCTGTAGTGCTGAATGCATTTTGGTACTTCTCGATAAGCGCTGGTACCAGCGGGTGGAGAGCTTCTGCTAGACGAGTCTTCGCAATTTCTCCAGCTTGTTCCGCATTAGCGGGATCCGCTAGCCATTCAATAGCTGCTACAGTTCCTGACTTGTAGGCACAGAGTTCAGCTTGCTTAGCTTCAAATGTGTCCTTACCAGTCATGTAGACAAGGCCTGGCCAATCAAGTCCAGCAGGGCCTTCGCCTCGTTGGATCGAGAATGGGTTAATGCCTGCTCCGGTCTCTACAGCAACAACCTGGAATGGATCGAATGTAACGGTCCAGTCAGTGTCGCCAGATTCTAGACCTGGAAGTGGCTGTAAACCAACAGCTACATAGGTGAAGCACTCTTCATCGAGGCCTGCTTCTTGAATAAGGATCCTTGCGAGGTCCTCAGCTGCAGCACCACGAGCAACAACACCGACGTTGGTGCAGTCAAGCGCTTCCATGGCTTCTTGCCAGTCCATACCTGAAGTTATGCCATTTGCTTCTGCAAAGTCAGCATCGACAATGACATCAAATAGGTTATAGAGCAATGTTTCCATGAACACAACAACTTCGAGGCCATTGTTAAGCAATGGGAAGACGTTGTTGTAAATGTTCGCAGCGAAGTCAGCATCACCGGATGCAAGAGCAGCTGCGGTCTCAGGTCCACTACCGATCTGGACACACTCAAGTGTGAGGTTCCTCTCAGCGTATAGTCCTGCCTCTACTGCTATCCACTGTGGTAGTGAAGCAATTGATGGAGCACAAGTGGTACTCATTGTGACCATTTCAGGAAGCTTATTAAGTCCTATACCTGCTGGTTCTGGCGCTGGAGCTGCCTGTGTTGGCGCTGCACCGGATTCGAAGGTTAGTTCTTCTACAACTTGTTGGACACCGTCAGCGTCGTATTCATACACTTCGTAAATACCTGTTCCTGGTTCACCGACATCGAGGAAATCGATAACGCCGGAAGCGCCGTCGTAGTCAATGTCAGCTCCAGTTGCGAGCAGGTCTTTACATTCAGCGAATGTTGAACACTTTTCACCGTCACGGCTTACCGCAACCATTTGGGCGGCAATGTCAGCAGAATTGTTTGATCCTGCGGCTTCAGCAGCAAGAGCGATCAGAATCGCACAGTCATATGACTGAGCGGAGAAGATCGTCGATACGTCAGGAGCAAACTCAGCGAACGCACCCGGGAAGAATGCGGCGCCAGTTGAGGGAGCAGCAGCTGGCTGCGTTCCCTTAATACCTGAACCAATGCTTGGGTTGGCTTCATCAATAAGCGCACCAAGTTCTCCGGTTGCCATACCATCGGTGATGTAAATCTGGATGTCAGCAGGGCCTGCACCTTGCTCGATCATGGCTTGAATTAACTGAACACCTTCTTCGAAGGCAACAATTACGACAGCGTCAGGACCGGAAGCAATTACGTCAGCTACCACATCATCGAAGCTTGTGGATTCTGGAGCGTAAGGCTCATTGTAAACGATGGTTCCACCACCGGCTGCAACTGCAGGTTCAAATTCGGCGTTAAAACCGACACCATAGTCATCTGCACGGCTCACAACAGCCACGTTGGTGTACCCGTCACCGAGTACCACGTTGGCTAGAGCTGGAGCTTGCAGGTCATCGGATGGTGCTGTACGGAAGTAGTATCCGTCGTCACCAGATGTACCCAAACCAGCGGCCGTGTTTGATGGTGAACACTGTGTCACACCAGCGGAAGTAATCTTTTCGATTACCGAACCGGTAATACCTGAAGCTGCAGCACCAACAATGGCATTCACATTTTCAGTCAACAACCGGTCAACCGTAGTATTGGCGATATCAGGATCTGTACCCGAATCACCCTTTGTTAAAGTAACGTCAGCGCCATTGACACCACCAGCGGCGTTAATGTCACGTATAGCCATATCAACTGCCAAGACAAGCGGTTCTGACAAAAATGCCAGTTGGCCGGTCTCAGGTAGCAACGTTCCGATATTTAGCCCTTCAGCAGATCCTGCGTCGCTTGCTTCGCTAGAGCTTTCGCTAGAGCTGGCAGATGCGTCAGAACCACTACTGGAAGAGCTGTCATCGTCATCGCCACAAGCTGCGGCGACAAGAACGAAAGCAAACAATACGGCTAGAAGTCTTAATAGACGTCTATTCCTCATGTAATTTCCCCTCTGTAATAGAAATTAAAATACTGAACAGGGAGTTCAGCATCGTTTTATTCTGCCATTTAAAAGATGAATTAACAAATAAATGAACAAATTAGCAATTATGTATTTTGCCTAATTCTTTAGATTTTTTATGAGATATTCAAGTTGCTAGGCAATTGGGGCATAATCGACCTCTTCGATTGCCCTTAATTCATCAAATTTCTGGCGGAGTTCATTTCTCCGACTTCGATCCATAGCTAAATTAACGAGTTCATGGGGATCTTCTTGTAGGTCGTACCATTCGTGGTCATGGTCCTCGAATGGGCTGTCAACATCGAACTGGATCGTTCCTGAAAGTGGAACTCCGGCGGCGTCGGCGCCACCGCCAACACCATAGTATCTACAGTATTTGTAGCGACCGTCAAAAATACCTGCACTGGCGTATCTTGTATGTTCCACCCCTTTATACCAAGGCCATTGTTGGGAGAAAAGCACGTAATCGCGTATCTTGGCATCTAAATCGTCAAAGAATGGTGAAAGACTTTCTCCAACTAGCCCAGGGTAATCGCTGGGATTGACGCCGCCGAGCTCTGCAATGGTTCGGGCCAGGTCAACATGGCATGCTAAAGAATTTGTTTTGGTTCCGGCTTCGGTTTTCCCTGGAATTTTCAGATACAGGGGGATCCGCATTGTTTCCTGATAATTCCAGGGCCCTTTTGAGCGGAGACCGTGCGATCCGACTTGATCTCCATGGTCGGAAGTAAAGATAATTATTGTGTCATCCCAGACATTGAGGTCATCGAGAGTTTTGAATATCCGCATCATTTCGGAATCATTAAGTTCGTGCAATTTGACGTAGTAGTCGAGATAGCGGAGCCATAAGTATTCATCTTCTCGATTCATAGTTCCCGGTGCCCCCCATTTGAGCATTGCATGCATCCATCTTCTGTGAACATCCGGTTTTGTATGGAGGTCGTCGTGGAAGTTAGCTGGAAGTTCCGTAAACCACTCATCCAATGCGTGCGCAAAAGGAGGAAAATTATCTTCACGACCCCAATCTCTATCCTTGAGTCGCTCTCGCACATGATCGGTTTCTTCTTTGTTATCGACTTGCCACCATGGCTGGTCACACGGAAACCACATGATGTCATGAGGGTTGACGAATGCCGTCGTCAAAAACCAAGGGTCTCCTGAAGTCGCGTGTTCTTCTAGCCAAGTAATAGTCTGATCGGTTATCGGCTCATCATATTCTGTTCCAGTTCCTGGAAGTCCCCACCAAGCGGAGTCATTCCCCTCCCAGTCACTAAAGCCGTATTTCTCCATCTCTGGATACCGCTGATTCTGTAAATGCCACTTACCTTTATACGCAGTTTTATATCCTTGTTCTCTCAGCATATGGCCAAGAGTGGCGGTCGAGGTAGGAAGATTGGTGTTCTCTGGCCCTGTTGAGTTTTCTAGCACTCCATGCTGGAGCATGTATTGCCCTGTAAACAAAGTCGCCCGAGATGGGCTACAGGGCGAGGTGTGCGTGTAATAGTTCGTAAATTCTAACCCTTCATCGAGCAGACGTTGGCGGGCGGGCAGGTCGACTCCTGCTGGAAGCCAATCACGCTGTCGTTCTTGATCTGAAACAATAAGGAGAATATTGGGTTTAGTCATGAAGTAAACCTAGCAGACCATTCTCAAAAGATGCGAAGAATCGAGGATCCCTCTTCAGCTAACCAACTTTTTGAATTTTCGGATAGCACGAGCGATATCAGAGAATGAAGAATACATAGGTACCGGGGCAAAGCGAAGCACATCTGGATCTCGCGCATCTGGAACAACACCTTCAAGAATAAGTTTCTTCTCTAAAGCTGCTGCGTCATCTTTAACCCGAACGGATATTTGGCATCCTCTCCTTTCGGGATCCTCTGGCGTTATGCTCTCAACCTCATCAATCGTTTGAATCCCTTTTTCTAGATAATCCGTTAACCGGATCGACCTCTCTCTTAGTGCCCCAAAACCAATTTCGTGAAACATTTCTAAAGATCTCTTAAGCGGAACCATAGAGAACAATGCTGGGTTTGAGACTTTCCAGCCATCTGCTGATTGCCTCGGCACAAATCGCTCTTGGCCATGCATATCGAATCTAGTATCAGGGTTATTACCCCACCATCCGGCAAGCCTGATCAAATCGACATCTCTATGGTGCTTCTCATGCACGAAATATCCGGAAATACTCCCGGGGCCCCCATTCAGGTATTTGTATGTGCACCATGCGGCAAAATCAGCCTCTAGTTTGTGAAGGTCAATGGGAACATTCCCTACCGCATGTGCTAGATCTAACCCGACGGTAATTTCATATTTTCTAAATTGTTGCAACCACCTTGAAAGATCGTGATACTGCCCTGTGTAATAGTTCAGACCTCCAATTAAAGCAAGCGCTACCTCTTCTCCATATTTTCGTAAGGTGCCAACTACATCGTCAACAGTAACGTTGTCAGGGTTTTCAGCGTCTATCTCAATGACGTCTACTTCGGGATTTCCCCCATGCCATGCCACTTGTGCAGCAGCGGCGTATCTATCTGAAGGAAAGGCATGGGGCTCAAGCAGTATTTTTCTCCGACTCTTAGAAGGACGATAAAAACTAGCCATCAAAAGATGGAGATTCGTCGTCAACGACCCCATAATCCCAACTTCACTTTGTTGAGCACCTACCAAGTCCGCCTGCAACGCAGAAACGACCTCGTCATACCTGTACCAGGATTCATCACCCTCAAAGTGCCCACGAACTCCTTTACTCCCCCAATCGGAAAGAGCGCCGAGCATCGCCGCTGGAGTGTCTTTCGGCATGAGACCTAGTGAATTACCGGCGAAGTAAGCTTCTTCGCAGCCATCGGAATCTAATGGAATTGTGAACTGGTCACGTATCGCTGAGAGTGGATCTGCTTCATCAAGAGCTAGTGCTTCTTCATTTCTAAAAGTGAACGATGTCATGTCTCGCCTTGGCCAATTACGTTCTGCTCTTCAAGCTCGCGTATTTCGCTCTTGGTAAAGCCAAGTTCTATGAGAATGCTTTCATTATGTTGACCTAATGTTGGTGCTTCGAGTTCAAGAGGATCCGGAAATTCAGAAAAATGAAGAGGATCACCAGGAACATAGAACTCACCGAGGAATGGGTCGCTGACTTTTTTAACTGCGCCTCGTGATTCAAAATAGGGATGTCCTATAGCTTCGTAGGGGGCTAGAACCGGGGCACAAGGGACGCGTGCTTTCTCTAAGATAGCGACGATTTCTTCATCGGTTTCAAACCCTTGCATCCAATTTTCGATGATGTCATTGAGTTCATCTCTATTGCGCATCCGCCCCATAAGATCCACAAACCTATCGTCTGTTAGAAGTTGGGGTTGTCCAATTGCTTCGACAAATCGGGGCCACTGGGCTTCCATACATTGGACTACTATCCAGCCTTCTGGTGCTTTAAATGCCCCTAGGGGACTGTTAATTGCTGACCGATGTCCGGAACGTTTGGGTTTCCATCGCATACCTGTCAACGAAGGCCCTTGTACAGCTAACTCCTGAGAGTGAAACAGAGAGTCAACCATCGAAATGTCGACAAATTGACCATTCCCAGTTCGCTCGCGGTGAAACAATGCATAGCCAATTCCTGCTACTGCATGAACACCCGACATCACATCACCTATAGATTGTCCGGTTGGCATCGGGGGCCCGTCTGGTTCTCCTGTCATATACATTGTCCCACTGAAGGCTTGCGCGATCATATCGAAAGCTGGCCTATCACTATGCGAACTCGTTCGCCCAAAGCCTGAGATAGACGCCATGACCAGCCTGGGATTTATCTGCCTAACTGCTTCCCAGTCAAATCCTCTGCGTTCGAGAACGCCTGGACCATAATTTTCAACGAAGACATCAGCATCTTTGAGTAAATCTTTAAGGATCCGTTGACCTTCAGGATGGTCAAAATCAATGCATAAGCTTTTCTTTCCGCGATTCTGCTGAACGTAGTATCCACTTCGCCCAGATTCATGCACAATCGCATAATTACGGGTGGGGTCGCCGTATGGAACTCGTTCAACTTTAATAATCTCTGCCCCCATTTCTGCGAGCATTCTGGTGACAGTTGGCCCGGCTAAGTATTGGGTCATGTCTATGACTCGAATATTGTCAAGAATCCGTGGCTTTTCCATACAAGGGACCGTACCGGACGAAGACGAAAGGCACTACAAATAGTAACAACTTCACAACGTCACCGTTAATAGCTATCCTATTTATTAGGAGGGGTTATGACAGACGTACTTAGGGAAAGAGAGCAGACGCAAGAAGATGCACATGCTCCTAGCGGCCAAAAAGAAATAACTGCTGACCGTTACCTTTCCCCAGAGATCCTTAACAAGGAATGGGAGTACGTCTGGCCGCGAACTTGGCTCTACGCAGGAGTTGCGTCCGATGTCACAGAACCAGGCGAGTTTTTTGTCTTCAATATAGGACCAGAATCTATTTTGGTTTCTCATACGGATGAAGGTGAGATAGCTGCCTTCTACAATGCCTGCCAGCACCGCGGAGCGCGTGTCATGGTCAATGAACGCGGATGGATTAAAGATTTTGTTTGCCCCTACCATGGGTGGACGTATGGACGTAACGGAGCTCTCACCGTTGTTCCAGATGAAGACCGATTTAGTCAAGGGGTTGACTGCGAGTCCCAGTCGCTCGTTCCGGTTAGAACTGAAATATGGGCGGGCTTGGTTTGGGTATGCATGGATGACGATGCTCCTTCCTTCGATGAATATATCGGTCCGTTAAAAGAACAGATAGAGCACTATCGATTAGAGGAAATGGTGGTAGTTCAGGACCAAACCGTTCGCCTTGAGTGTAATTGGAAGGCCGTATTCGATAACTTCGGAGAGCTCTACCATGTAGAACATATCCACCCGCAGCATGCCCTTATTTTTGATTGTCCAACGAGCAGGGTCCGACTATGGAAAAATGGCCACACCAGCGTCTACATCGATGGTTTCACGGTCAATACCCGCCTTGATATCCCAGAAGAACCAACAAAACTTATGCGAGGACAGTTAGAGTCTCTCGGGATGGACCCTGAAGAATACCGGGGACGCGTACTCGATGTTAGGGAAGATGTTCAAAAAACGAGAAGAGACATGGCATCACAGCTTGGGTACAACTATGACCGTCTTGCTGATGAAGAACTCAGTGATATTTTCCAACACAATATTTTCCCAAATATGCTGATCACTCTCCAACCGGATAAAGCACTCCTTATGCGGGCCCGCCCACATAAAAGCGACCCAAGTAAATGCTATTGGGACAAAATCACCCTTGTTATGCCGCCAAATGAAGAAGCAGAGATTTCCGCTGACCTTCAATTCATGCCGAAGCCAAAACCAATCCCAGAGGAACGCCCCGAACGTGAGGAATTCACTCAGGAAGATGTAATAGCAGGGAAAAAAACAATGGACATCACGGTCGATCAGGATGTTCACCTCATTCGAGATGTCCAAAATGGGATGCGTTCAAGAGGATTCAAGAAACAAGTATTGAACGATGATGAATCTCGAATCCAGCACTACCACGATTGGTATTCCTGGTACATGGGGGATTGAAACAGAATCTGGTGACAGCACCCACTGAAATAACTTTCCTTAGCTGGAATCTAGCTATGCTCGAACGATCAGCTGAAGCTCCGGTGTCTTGGGAACAGTACAACACCGAAGAAGCGATCCGGCAACAGGTCCTCTCTATTGCTCCTGACATTGTGCTCTTTCAAGAACTACCCGGCATCGTACCCTTCATTGAAACTCACGACATGGTGAAAGCAAACCCACAAAGCCATAGCGGCCACCTAGCAACGTTAGTTTCACACGAACTAATGAACGGACCCATTGAGTATTTAGCAATACCTGGCTGTGGCCTACTCACAACGTTCAAAAGTTTCGGATTAACGGTAGCCAACATCCATCTCAGCCCCGGTAAGGGAGAGACAAAAACTCGACGTGATCAACTATCGGCCATTATCGGAGGTTGCCCAAACGAACACCTAGCAATCATCGGAGATACAAATACGAGAAATTCAGAGATTAAAAAAATTCGTGATGCTGGTTTACTTGCACCAACTCTTCCAAAGCCCACGTGGGATAGTTTCAGAAATAGATTCCATTTAGGTTCGCCTAGATTTCGAGCAAATTTCACACGCTGCTTCACTCATCCAAGTATTCAGGTAACTAACCTTAAGGTAATCGATAGTTCGGTCATGCAGGAAAGTAAGACATTCTATCTAAGCGATCACTTCGCCCTTTACGGAACCCTAGTGATACCAAAAAGTTAAGCACTAAAGGAAGTAAAAGTCACCTATAAGGATTCTGGCTTAGTTCGTTGATTCTGCACTCGCAACTCTCAGATTTCACCTATCTTCATCTAAGCTTTAGCGATGGACTCCCCAGAGGAACTTGTTGCCGAACTTCGATCTGTTATAAGCACTTTTCGAACAACTGATTTTTATCAATTCGTAGACCAAGGAGGTTCCATTGACGAGTTAAGAGACACCCTTATAGAAATAAGAGAGAAACTACTTCCATATAAGGTTTCCGGAGAGAGAATGCAGGCTGGGCTCCGACCTGAGGAATACTCCTTCCGGCCAGATACCCCAGTCCGATTTGATTTCAGCGAAATAGAACCGCGAGAATTCTTTCCATATAGTCCACTAATCGGTGATCTAAACCCGATTTCTCCACCTTTCTACTTTTGGAAAGAAGATGAATTTCTTCTAGGAAAAGGAATTTTTGATTCTCAATACTGTGGGCCCCCAGAAGCTGTTCACGGGGGCCACGTGGCAGCGCTAATGGATGAATTGCTAGGAGTCACTGGCGTCGTTTCGGGATACGGCGGTTTCACCGGAACGCTTACGGTTAGATATCGGGCAACAACGCCTCTAGATGAGGAATTATCCCTCAAGGGGTGGATACATAAAGTTGAGGAACGAAAAGTTACTATCCGCGGAGAGCTCAAAACAGGTGAAAAAACTTGCGTTACAGCCGAGGGAATCTTTATTCAACCGCGAGATGATAAGTAATAACCTGTCGATTATCACAACAAGATCTCCCTTTTCCTTGCCGGATCACATTCGCCGATATATCTTGAACCGATGAGCGAAACAACCGGATGGACCGAGCAAGACATACCTGAGCAAACAGGAAAAGTAATCATAGTTACTGGAGGGAATTCCGGTATCGGATACGAAACAGTTCGAATTCTTGCCCAGCGCGGCGCACATGTGATCCTCGCTGCCCGAAATGCTATTAAGGGGAATGAAGCAGTAAACGAAATACTTTCAGAAGACCCTTCTGCAAATGTTGAAACACAACCTCTGGACTTAGCCGACCTCTCTTCTATTCATGAATTTGCAAGTTCTTTTAAGGAGCGGGGAATTCCGTTACATACCCTGATCAACAATGCAGGCATTATGGCGGTCCCCAAGGGAACTACAGTTGACGGCTTTGAACTTCAATTCGGAGTTAACCACTTGGGCCATTTCGCGTTAACTGGGCTTCTGATAGAAAGTCTGGTAGCTCAAAGTGGAGGGCGCGTAGTTAACGTTGCAAGTAATGCGCACAGACAAGGTCGACTGAACTTCTACGACCTGCAGTCAAATCACCGGTACGGGCGAATGCGCGCTTACGCTCAAAGTAAACTAGCGAATTTGGTCTTTACCGCTGAACTTGATCGAAGGCTTCATAGAGCGGGAAGAACCGAAACCCTTTCAGTTGCCGCCCACCCAGGGATGGCGCATTCAAATATTGGTTCAAACCTGAACTCAGAATCATATTTTGATCGACTCTTCGAAAAAAGTTTAAAAGCTCTTGGCCCCTATTTTGTGCAATCGACTCTTTCCGGCGCTGTCCCTACCCTTAGAGCTGCAACGGACCCCTCAGCTACTGGTGGAGACTATTTCGGCCCTAGCGAACGGATGCAAACGCGAGGTTCAGCCGTGAAAGTCCAAGCTAAAAAAGCCGCATACGATGTGCATGACGGACGGGCTCTTTGGGAGCAAAGTGTTGAGCTGACGGGTATAGATTTTTCTGACCTCAATCAGAGTTGATATCTCAGCTCTTGAAGCCACTGGCGTTAAATATCAAAACTTTGGGCGCTCAAGTAAATGGCGGACATGCCCTGTCTCATTGATGCTTCGCACCGTACGCAAACCGGTTTTAGAAGCTTCAACTCTTGTTACGCTTGTATAGTCCGGCCTAATTGCTAGGGGATTCTCCAAACCCCAGAGAATCTGAAGGTAGACGGAAATAACCATCCCATGACAGAAAACAGCTACCGTCTGGCTGGGGAATTCTCCGACAATTTGGTCAAAAGCCGCATGGACACGCTGGCGAAAACCTTCGTAGTCACCCTCAAATATGGCTGAGGGGTCCTTGATGAACTCTTGAATCGATGGTGAATCGAATGTCATTTCCTCTACAGGGATGTACACCGAACTATTGTGATCTGATTCACGGAGATTATCGCGCTGTGAGATTTCGACTCCAAGGCGTTTAGCTAAAGGCAGGGCAGTCTGTTGAGCCCGTTTCATAGAACTTGAAACAACGTGATCGATTCTCTCACCTTCTAAAAAATCAGCAATCGCCTCAGCTTGGAGATGACCTATCTTCGATAGCCTAGGGTCAGCTGGTCCTTCTCCTTCAGACTTCTCTTCGCGCTCAGGGCGCGCGTGCCGGACGATAAGGAGATCCATTGTTTAACCTAGGCCTAACACAAAGGTCCAATGTGTTCAACGAGATTCCAGCGAACAGCTGCATCAATGGATCCTTGGAGAAACTTATCGAACCTCTGATGCATTCTTTCTGCTCCGGAACCATAGGCCGATACGTCCTGAAGATATGGGACGCATTGACACGAGACCGGATACAGAATCCCCCATGCGAGGGCTTCTTCGAGTTCCTCTGCCGACCATGTCGGCCCGCCTGACTCTGCCAGTTTTTTTCGGTATAGCGTTAGGAGAGCAGGTTCTGCATCGAGTGTTTCTTGATTATGTGATGCAGCAAGGAGCCAGCCAAGGTCGACACCTGGGTGCGAACGCATGATGCTTTGCCAGTCCAAAATAATAGGACCGTCTTTATCTATGAGAATATTGTCCAGCTCATAATCAATATGAGTCAATGTCCAAGGTCGGTCGGCATATCGACCAAGCCACTCGACAGTATTATTGATCCAACTTCTATCAAGTACTTCGAAAAGGTCTTTGGGGAAACGGTTAGGTTCATTTTCAGCAAGAGTGTTCCATGCAGTTTGTGTCATTTCAATTCCTAGCTGGAGACTTTCCGCACGCCAGTCAATAAGCCAAGGAACCTCCAAAAGACGGTCATTCATCCAAAACTTTCCATGCATGGTTGCAAGATCAGAAACAAGCTTTTCCATCACGGGTATAGAACAGCCTAAAAGAATATCCCCTTTTTCAGCTTCAAAAATGTGTTCTAGTAGCAGAAACGCTTTTCCTGTTTCTGGATCGAAAAGATTGACCCAGCACTCGGGAATGCGCATATCTATCTCTTGAACAAAATCAGAATAGAAGCCTGACTCGCGAATATAGAACTGCATGATGGTGTTATACCATCTAGCGGTAGCATCATCGAGCGGGCATTTTGCAACAAACGTTGTGGGAAGATCTTCTCGATCGCCTTCTTCCCAAACAACTCTGAAAATTCCGACCTCGCCCATCGCTCCAGTAAAACCATCCATAGGTTTGTGCTCGAGTGACTTGATGGCAGGAACTGAATGACCAGCGTTCTGGAGTTGCGTTGTCAACCATTGTGCCGTGACTCCCGCCAGTGCCTCCGGAATATCTGCCATCTGCATCTCCAACTAGTTGAGTTTCATACTAGTCAGACGAAGCTCGCAGTGAGGAGTCCTCAAGGAACTTGGCTATCTGTTGGTAGCTCGGATGGACCCGCTAAGCAGAATGTGAAGTAATGTAGAGTTCCCATGCTTTCTGCAACCTCCTCTCATAAACTCTCGACAAGCGTTTGGACATATGTAGCATTTACAGGTTTGACATTCGGGGCTGGTGCCCTGTTGGTTAAGAAACTTACCAATGATGGGATTGATCCTTTCACCGTTACATGGATCCCGTTTCTAATAAGCGGAGCTTTGGCTCTCGGGACTGGATACAGGCGAAACCAGTTATCGAGAGCTGCGGTATTTCCAGGGATACTTCTCGGTGTCCTTGCAGGGGCAGGCCCCTCGTTAATTTTCAACTATGGGTTCGATAAGCTTCCAGCTGGCATTGTTACTCTCCTTATCTCTCTAGGACCTATTTTCACTGCGATTGTTGCCCATTTTGTTTTCGATGACGAACGATTCAACTCTTTGAAAGGAGCTGGACTTGTCCTGGCCTATGGCGGAGTAATGATGCTGACTATCGATTCAGTCGGAGAGAAAGGATCGCTTAGCGACATCCTAATTGTTCTCGCCGGGTCAGCGCTTGGTGGATCTGCAGGTGTTCTCGTCCGTTACTATTCTCTTCGACATGAGCCGATGGCGCTTATCGCCCCCAATTTATTTACTGCTGGGATCGTCGCTTTGATTCTGACATACGCTATGGATATGGCGACACAACCATCCGGAGGTTTCGCCGCATGGCATTTCGCTGCATTGTTTTTTTTCGGAATAACAACGTTTTTGGCTTTTCTGGCTATATTTCGGGCGAATCAACTTGGCACGACAGGCCAAGTTTCAGTCATTGGGTATTTCCTTCCACTATTCGGGGTTATCGGAGGGATGGTATTTTTTAAAGAAGATGCAAGTTGGCCACTTCTCGTTGGTGGAATGTTAATAGTGGTGTCGATGGGTTTAATCGGGCGCGGCTCCAAAGGACTTCCCGCCGTCGACTCCGAGTAGGTTTAGCTATATGGAAAGCAACCTTTTTGAAGTGCTGCGCAAACCGAGCGATGGGCAGTCTGAACAAATTTTCCTTCGCGACCCTGACGGAGAACCACTGACGTATTCTGGATTTTTTAAGATGTCCGGACGATACTCTGCTGCGCTTCATGCATGCGGGGTAAAGGAGGGAGACAGAGTCCTTGTCAAGGTCGAAAAATCTATCGACGCTTTGGCCCTCTATCTTGCCTGCCTCCAATCCGGAGCAATATACGTTCCCTCAAACCCAAGGAACACGGTTGAAGAAACAGAGTACCTATCTCAAGATGCTGAACCTTCACTTGTGGTCTTTTCGCATGGGTGCACCCAGAGCGTAAATACACGATCTGAAACACTTGGAAAAATGAATGGAAGCCTGACCTCCTTGGCAGAGTCGCTTGACGGAACAGACCAGGTTACCCAACGTTCAGATTCCGATCTTGCAGCGATGCTCTATACCAGTGGAACGACAGGTAAACCTAAAGGTGCGATGCTCTCACACCGGAGCTTAATTGCTAACGCAATTGCGCTTCATGAGATCTGGGGGTTCGATTCAGAAGACATTCTGCTGCATTGTCTACCGATCTTCCATGTTCACGGCCTTTTCGTAGCTCTCCATTGTTCGATGCTGAGCGCATCGGAAGTTATCTTTCTTAACAAATTTGAACCCGATACCGTTCTTGATCACCTTAAGGAAGCGACTGTTATGATGGGCGTTCCGACCCATTACGTGCGCCTACTTAGCAGTAGTCGATTTGACTATGACCTGTGTGCCCATATGCGTCTCTTCACTTCTGGATCAGCCCCCATGTCCACCCTCGTTCATGAAAAATTCCAAAGACAAACAGGTCACCGGATTCTTGAACGTTACGGGATGACCGAGGCAGGAATAATTACTTCGAATCCGCTACTAGGAGAAAGAATCCCGGGAACAGTGGGCTTCCCACTCCCAGGGATGGAACTTCGCGTCGCACAGGATGATCGTGAATGCGACATTGGGGAGTTAGGAGTTGTTGAGATACAAGGAGATCATTTGTTTTCCGGATACTGGAAGCAGCCGGAAAAGACTGCTGCGGCTTTTTCAGAAGACGAATTTCTCATTACTGGAGATATCGGATGTCTAGATGAGAATGGGAGGTTATCTCTTCAGGGACGGTCTAATGACATGATGATTTCTGGAGGAGAGAACATCTACCCCAAAGAGATTGAACTCTGCCTTGAAGAGTTCGATACCATTGATGGATGCGCAGTTACTGGCCTTCCCCACCCAGATCTTGGTGAGGCTGTGACTGCATTCCTTATCTTAAATGGAGAATTCTCAGAGTCCGCAATAGATCAATACCTTCAATCTCGTATTGCGAACTATAAGAAGCCCAAAAAATATGTCATTGTTGATGCTCTTCCCCGAAACGCTATGGGTAAAATTCAAAGATCAAAATTACGCGAAGAGTATTCATCTCTTTTCTCTGATGCAGAAGACCACGATTAGGCACC
>PAYW01000024.1 GCA_002715425.1 Actinomycetota bacterium
GCATGTCGAATATCAAGAAACCAATTTAGAGCAGTCATTAGTAAAGCTAAGGCGAGGAGGGCCATCAATGCCCAAACGACCCAGCCCAGAATTTGATTCCCCCTGTGTACTTTCTCGCCCGTAACATCAATCGATCGACGCTGGCCGAGAGGGATATCATACGACTGTTCCCCTGAGTTAGGAAGATTTACGGTCACCTGCATAGTTACGGCGTCTTCAGGCTTCTGTCCAAGATCGGCTTCAAGACTTTCTAACGAAATTCCTAGAGGAGGCTCTTCCAGAAGAGTTGAAAGTTCAGTATCAGTAAAGATACTAAACCCCTCACGAAGATCTATTTCTCCTGCAATGCCATAGATACGCTTTCCTTGAGTGGACTCAATAGAAAGTTCCCATCCACTAAAAACATTAGGGGAACTGGTTAGCTCTTGGAGTATTCCTTGAATGTCTTCAGGGCTTAAAAAGCCCTTAGATGCTTCATACCACATATAACCATCAGCTGATTTTCCAACAACTTCAAAATCCCAACCACTTGAAGAAAGGTCTGAGGTCCGAAGTATCGATTCAAGATCTTCAAATACTTCTCGGTCTTGGGCCATAGGGTCTAGTCCAACTCCAGCTGTGACTTTTCCAGCCCCATCCTCCTGAATATCAATAGTCACTTGAAGTTGGATATTGCACGCTGCAGCGATAAGAACTATCACAATAGATAGAAAAAGTAATCGAATTTTTCTCAAAGCCACCTTTGCATGGTAACCCGAACAGCTAAATACTCCGAATGTTTATTGAAACTTGATTGAAAAGTTGAAAAATTTATTCAGCGGCGACAAATTCTTCGACAGATGGGGGTTCAAATCCCTCTACAGCCTTAAATATAATCGACCTTTGGTTCGGATCGTCTTGGTCATCTTCGACGTCTACAACAATAATTTGTCCAGCTTTAAACTCTTTGAGAAGGAGTCTCTCTGAAAGCGGATCTTCTACGAGACGTTGAATCGCTCTACGAAGAGGTCGTGCGCCAAGTTCTGGGTCATAACCCTTATCCGCTAGATGATGTTTAGCATCAACTGTGACTTCAAGTCCCATCCCTTGAGATTCAAGCTGAACAGCTACGCGTGCAACCATTAAATCTACAATCTCGGTTACTTCGCTTTTCGATAGTTCGTGGAAAACAATAACTTCATCAACCCTATTGAGAAACTCTGGCCGAAAATGTTCTTTAAGAGATTCAGTAACTTTTTCTTTCATGCGTTGATAGGAAAGTGATTCATCGTTTTTGGTAAATCCTAGGTTTGCCTTACGAAGATCACGAGTTCCTAAATTTGAAGTCATAATAAGCACCGTGTTGCGGAAGTCAACGGAGCGACCTTGGCTGTCGGTTAGTCGTCCTTCTTCGAGTATTTGAAGAAGAGTGTTGAAAACATCAGGGTGTGCTTTTTCAATCTCGTCGAAAAGGACAACGGAGAAAGGTTTTCTCCGAACAGCTTCAGTCAATTGTCCACCTTCTTCATATCCGACATATCCTGGCGGTGAACCAACTAGACGACTAACTGTGTGCTTTTCCATATACTCCGACATGTCAAGACTAATTAACGCCTGTTCATCTCCGAATAGAAACTCTGCGAGGGTTTTTGCTAATTCAGTTTTTCCAACACCGGAAGGGCCAAGGAAAATAAATGATCCTGAAGGGCGTTTGGGGTCCTTTAATCCAGCTCGAGTTCGACGTATTGCCTGGCTTACTGCCTTGATACTGTCCTCTTGACCAATTACCCGCTTATGAAGCTCAGTTTCCATTCGGAGCAATTTAGCAGTTTCTTCTTCGGTTAATTTATAGACAGGAATTCCGGTCCACACAGAAAGAACTTCGGCTATAGCTTCCTCATCAACTTCGTCGAAAAGATCAACTCCAGAATCCTTCATGTCCGTTTCCATGTTTTCTTTTCTCTGTAGAAGATCTTTTTCTTTGTCGCGAAGCCGCCCAGCTTCTTCGAAGTCTTGAGCTTCCACAGCGGCTTTCTTTTCTTCTGTAACTTGTGAGAGCTCATTTTCAATTTCTTTGAAGTCAGGTGGGGTTTCCATTCTTCTAAGGCGGAGTCTTGATCCTGCTTCATCTATGAGGTCTATAGCCTTGTCGGGAAGGTGCCTGTCGGAGATATATCTATCTGCCAAATTAGCTGCAGCAACTAAAGCTTGGTCAGTAATTGTTACCTTGTGGTGATCTTCGTAACGCTCACGTAAACCTTTGAGAATTTCAATTGTTAAAGGAACATCAGGTTCGTCCACTATGATTTTTTGGAAGCGGCGTTCTAAGGCAGCATCTTTTTCTAAATGCTTACGGTATTCGTCTAGTGTCGTAGCCCCGATTGTTTGGAGTTCTCCTCGAGCAAGCATAGGTTTGAGTATTGAAGCGGCGTCTATGGCTCCTTCTGCCGCTCCTGCTCCAACAAGCGTGTGGAGTTCATCAATAAACAGGATGATATCTCCACGGGTTTTTATCTCTTTAAGTACTTTTTTAAGGCGTTCTTCAAAATCTCCGCGATATCGAGATCCTGCTACCAAAGCGCCAAGATCCAACGTGTAGAGTTGCTTATCCCTTAGTGGTTCAGGAACTTCATTAGCAGCAATTGATCTTGCTAATCCTTCAACAATAGCTGTTTTCCCTACTCCTGGTTCTCCTACTAGAACAGGGTTGTTTTTTGTCCGCCTACTTAAAACCTGCATAACCCGTTCAGCTTCTCTTAACCTTCCGATGACTGGATCGAGCTTTTTTTCTCGTGCAAGCTGAGTAAGGTTTCTGCCAAATTGATCAAGAACAAGTGAACCTGAGGCAGAATCTCCGCTGCCTCCTCCAGCGGTCGCCGATGCTCTTTCTTTGCGACTGCCTTCTGGGCCTTCTGCTCCTGGACCGGAATACCCCGATAAAAGTTGAATCACTTGTTGACGCACCCGCGATAAGTCTGCTCCTAGTTTTGTTAGCACTTGAGCAGCAACACCTTCGCCCTCACGAATGAGACCAAGCAGTATATGCTCTGTCCCTATGTAATTATGACCAAGTTGTAAAGCTTCGCGAAGACTTAATTCTAAAACTTTTTTGGCACGAGGAGTAAAGGGAATGTGGCCGCTTGGAGATGATCCACCTTGCCCAATAATCTCTTCGACTTGATCTCGAACAGCTTGAAGTGAAATTCCCAAAGATTCAAGTGCTTTTGCAGCGACACCTTCGCCTTCGTGAATAAGACCAAGCAGGATGTGCTCGGTTCCGATGTAATTATGATTGAGAAGGCGTGCTTCCTCTTGAGCAAGAACCACAACCCTTCGGGCCCTATCCGTAAACCTTTCAAACAAAGCGCAACCTTTCACACACTGCAGTAATTTTTATCTTAGTACTTAGAGCACTAATACGATAAACGTACATTAAAGACAATACTTTTTCTTATCATATATATACAACGCAAAACCAGCAGCTTTTCTTCCCAAAATCTAAAAGTTCTTTCTCTTTAATTGAAAATTAAACTACAGCCCCTAAATTACCGTAGGTGATTAACAACTATTTAAGGCCACCAGACTTCAAGTAAGAACAATTTCTCTATCAAGGTGTGGTCTACGTTTTGGGGTCATACACTGCCCACATATGGCTCTTTTATCTCATTTATCAGCTCTTCCGACTCTCAAAAATGACCTCGCACTCGTTGAAACAAAATTAGAAAATGCAGTCGTCGCTAAAGACCCATATCTAACTGAAATAGCAAAACACTTAATTACCGCTGGAGGGAAAAGAGTCCGACCCGGGTTTGCTATCGCATCATCTGCCGTTGAACAGTCAAATGCTGTTCCTGTAAGCGACGAAGTTCTAATGGGTGGTGTTGCTGTTGAACTAGTTCACCTTGGATCTTTGTACCACGACGACGTTATGGATGAAGCGGATATGAGAAGGAACGTTCCATCAGTAAACGCTGTATGGGGAAATCATACGGCGATTTTAGCTGGAGACTTTCTTCTTGCCCGAGCTTCAGAAATCGCCGCTTCGCTAGGAACAGAAATAGCGGGTTTATTAGCAAAAACAATTGGAGAGCTATGCGAAGGACAGATCCTAGAACTCCAGTCGACTTATAAACCTTCGAGAACTGAGGAAAGTTACGAGCAATCCATCGCTGGAAAGACTGCTTCTCTTCTTTCTACAGCATGCAGAATAGGGGGACTAACTGGAGGACTCGAAAGACATACTGTTGATCAATTAACTACTTTTGGCCATACGTATGGGATGGCTTTCCAAATTGTTGACGACATTCTTGATGTTATTGCTTCTGAAGATCAATTGGGAAAACCGGCAGGTAACGACCTTATCGAAGGGGTGTATACGCTACCGGTTCTTCTCGCGTTGGAGTCAGATGTAGGAGAGCAACTTCAAGAGATCCTCGGAAAAGAACTTAGTGCAGATGAAAGAGATCGGGCTCTGAGCCTGATTCGTTCAACAGATGCTGTTGAAGAAGCTTTCACTCGGGCCCAGTTTTGGGCACAGAAAGCTAAGTTGGAGTTGGAGTTACTTCCTTCTTCTCCGGCAACAAATGCCCTCTTTGCTGCTACGAACCACCTTCTCGACCGAGCTCAATCAGCCGGATAGATAGGAGCCTAGTCTTTAGGTTGGTCTGGTTCGTTCCGTTGGTTGGTTTGTTGCTCGGGTCGAAGCGTTGGAAAAAGTATGACATCACGGATCGTTTGAACATCAGCTAGCAACATCACCAAGCGATCAATTCCTATACCAATACCGCCTGTAGGAGGAAGTCCGTACTCCAAAGCACGAACATAGTCTGAGTCAACAACCATCGCCTCTTCATCTCCAGCTTTATTTTGCGCTAGTTGTTCCTCAAACCGTTTCTGCTGCTCCTGAGCATCCACAAGCTCAGAGAACCCATTTAGGATCTCCCTTCCTGCAATAATTGCTTCGAACCTTTCGGTATAGCCTGGTTTCTGACGGTGCTCTCTTGAAAGAGGTGAAACTTCACTGGGGTATTCTGTGACAAAGCAAGGCTCCCATAGATTCGGTTCAACCATCTTCTCATATATTTCGAGAAGTAATTTCCCAGCTCCCCAAGCGGGTAAAACTTCTATATCTAGCTCCTTACAGATACTACGAAGGTCATCTAATGGGGTATCAAGCGAGACATCTAACCCAGTATGTTCTTCTATCAAGTCATTAAGAGGAGCCCGCCTCCAGGGAGTAGTTAAGTCGATTTCTTTCCCATCGTATGAGATAAGCGCTGAACCTGTGAGCTCGATGGCAAGATGTTCTATGAGGCTTTCCGCCAACTCCATAATGTCGTTCCAATCAGCGTATGCTTGGTAGAGTTCAAGCATTGTGAACTCGGGATTGTGCTTGGTAGATATGCCTTCGTTTCTGAACACTCGGGCTATTTCGAAAACTCTCTCAAAGCCTCCAACGATCAATCTCTTTAAATACAGTTCGGGGGCAATCCGAAGATAAAGTTCTGTGTCAAGCGCATTATGATGTGTTGAAAATGGTCGAGCCAAAGCGCCCCCGGGAATTGGATGAAAGACAGGAGTTTCCACCTCTAGAAAATTCTCAGCTTCGAGCCAGCGGCGAGTAAGCGAAAGCATTTTGCTCCGTGTTAGGAAATTCTCACGCGCCTCTTCGGTCACCCATAGATCTACATATCTTTGCCGATAGCGTAAATCTGGGTCAGTAATACCATGCCACTTATCAGGGAAAGGCCTATTCGCTGAGGCAAGGATTACCCATTGTTCGACTTTTACTGACAGTTCTCCTCTTTTTGTCTTCATGATCTCACCTGTGACGCCAATCCAGTCGCCAATATTGAGACTCGTGAAAGAATCGAATTCAGGAGTTACCTTTGCAGGGGCAAAGAGTTGTATGCGTCCGCTCATATCCTGTAAATCACCAAAAGCTATCTTGCCCTGAACTCGCCTTAACATAAGTCTTCCGGCAATAGTCGCGCTCTTTCCTGAACCAGTACCCTCGTCTAATGAGGCGTAGTCTGCGCGAATTTCCTTTGTTGTTGTAGTAACGGTGAATTGATAAGGAAGTTCCATATGAGATTAAGTGTCGCAGGCGTTGAGGTGTATTGCTGGGAATTGATCAATTCTCTTTGCTATAGGATATATTTCCGAAATTTTGCGTATGGGTTTATTTGATCCCAAAATATGGATTGACATTGTCAATCAGTCTCGCCTTTCCAACTTTTGCAGCTATAAGGATTCGAGCCCCTTCCGTAATTTGATCAATAGTTAGTAGGGAGCTGCCCTCTACTATCTCAACATAATCAAGGGTAGCGAGTGTTTCAGCGGTCATTTCATCAACGATTTGGCTCTTAATTACTGAAGCTGAAGTTTCACCGGCTTGGACATTTTCTGACGCTATTTGCAGGGAACGTGATAGAGCTGTCGCTGCTTTACGTTCTTCTGGTGTTAAATATGCGTTTCTGCTTGAAAGGGCTAGACCATCAGATTGTCGCACAGTCGGACATCCAAGCACCTTAACGCGAAATGAGAGGTCTCTGGCCATTGTTGAAATTACCTGAAGTTGTTGCCAGTCTTTCTCACCAAAGTATGCGTTACATGGGCCAACGATGTTGAAGAGCTTTGCTACAACTGTTGCTACTCCAGAGAAATGAGTCGGACGGGATGCGCCTTCAATGGTCTTCATCAATTGGTCAATTTGGACTGAAGTAAGAATCGGCTGCGAGTACATTTCTTCAGAAGATGGAGTAAAAAGTAGATCAACACCGATAGTTTCACATTCGCTTATGTCCTTCTCGAGATTTTGAGGGTAGCTGGAAAGGTCTTCTCCTTCAGCAAATTGGAGAGGGTTAACGAAGATGGTCACAATTGTTTTGTCATTTTCATTAGCTGCGCGTTGCATGAGGGAAATGTGACCTTCATGGAGAAAACCCATAGTTGGAACTAAGCCAACAGTGTTTTTTTGTGTTCTGCATTCATCAATGAATTCATGCACTTCAGATACTTGTGAAATTAATTTCATGTTTTCATATTCTGCGATTTGGTTTCTTTAGTTGCAAATTCTTGAGCTGCTTGAGAAAGGCAGCTGTAGAGGAACTTTTCCGTTTGGGGAAGTGCTTCTAGGTGAGATTGAATTGTTGATATATCTCCTCGAACGGCGGGGCCTGTTAACGATTTCTTTGCCCCTATTGTTGTAACTGAATCTAAAGTACCTTGAATTAGATTTGCATAAGCTTCAAAGGGAATGTCCACTATTTCACAGATACGTTCAACTTGTGAGAGGAGAACAACTAAATGGTTTGCCGCAATGCAGGCTCCGGCATGATAGAGGGCTCTTTTTTCTTCAGGTACATGGAAATATTCACCGTCAAAAGCTTGAACGATTTCGATGGAAATGGGGTCTCCGGCAACGGCGAACCATGCTTCATCAAGAAGACGTTTCTCTCCTACTGAGGGGTCAGGTAACGAAAGCAGAGGATGACAGGATGCTATCCGTTCGTGTTGGCTTATGGGATCTAGATTAAGCGATCCAGATATGTGGACAACCGCTGCAGAGTTAGTAACGGTAATTTTCTGGGAAACTTCATTTATTTGCTGATCTGGAACTGACAGAAGAACGATGTCAACTCCTTCAGCAGCGTTTGTAAGATCATCATTTCTCCCTAAGTGCCCAAGAACTTCCCACCCAACTTTCGTGAAAGCTTTTGAGAAACTTAAGCCCGCCCTGCCAGGTCCTACGATTCGTACACGCACGTGTTACCAATCTGCAATCCGGCTAACTTGGCCCTCTTCTGAGTCAGCCCAGCCGCTTAAAAAATCTGGAGATAATTCTCCTAAAGGAACCATTACAAATGCCCTGTCTCTCATCCGTGGGTGCGGAACTTCAAGGTCGGGATCATTAACCTCGTGTCCTTCAACCCATAGAACGTCTACATCCAAAGTACGAGGACCCCAGTGGACTTCTCTTCGTCTATCTGCTTTTTTCTCTAATGCTTGTGCGAGATTGAGGAGCTCTCTAGGGTCGAGATCTGTTTCAAGTTCAACTACGATATTTAAAAATTTACTTTGGTCAGGACCGCCAATCGGATCGGTTTCGTATACTCCGGAAACACCAACGAGGTCGGGGATCTCTTCCACGGCATCTTGAAGAAACTGCATCCGGTCTCCAAGGTTAGATCCAAGTCCGAGAAATGCTTGAGGCATAGTATGACCTCTATTCAGTGGCGATCTCTTCGAAGTTCGAGCTCTCTTGATATTGGAGGCTCTCATCTTCCATCATCGATTCTTCATCTTCTTGAGGAGTGAGCTCCTCAGGTGACGGAAGTTCCATTGCTGCCGAAACAATTTCTCTCCCATGTGAACCGATGACTCGATTAATCATTCGTTCGATAACTGTTATCGCTTTGTGAGGAGTGTCAACGAATCCATTCCAGACAAGGTACCCAGCCATAGTCCCCCCGATATCATCTCCAACGTCCTCATGGTGCATAAGAAGTCGTTCACCATGGGCTATAAGTTTGTTCAAATCAACATATAAAATTCCGAGGACTTCATGTAAGTGGTCGCCGATAGCAATCGGGCGATGGACATAATCAATGTCAAACTCCTCATAATTGTGGAGGTTATGTGCAGCGGGAATGATCGAAATGACGCGCTTGAAGTCATTTCTTCGAATCCAAATTAATTCCTCGATACGTCTCACTTTCCGATGTTGGGGCCCGTAACCTCCAGGGCGTTCACAAACAGCGAGTCGGTCTTTCACGATCCAGATGAGATTTCTGGGCATAATCCCTTCTGCCCATTTACCTCTCATATTCATTAATGCCAAAAAAACTCCAAATAAGAATAAAAATGTAACTAGCCGGAGCTTAGTGTTGTTCCTTGCTGCAATGTGAAGGTTTACAAAAGATTTTTTAAATTCATTCTTTGATTAAGGATCTAGCTTTCGTCGTAACTCCATAGATCAGATAGATTCCGGTAACGCTGAGCTACATCGAGACCGTAACCAACAACAAAATCTGGAGGAATTTCAAAACCAATGTATCTGAGTCCTAAATCCCCTTCTTGCCTTCCAGAGCGAACAAGAAGAGCGCATACTTCGAGTGAATCAGGATTACGAGAGTTTAATATCTTGCGGAGATAATTTAAGGTAAGCCCGCTATCGATAATATCCTCGACAATGATCACATCTCGACCAGTTAGCTCTATGTCAAGATCCTTAACTATTCGAACCACTCCACTTGTTTTGGTCGCATTCCCATATGAAGAGACAGCCATGAAATCGAACTCGACTGGAAGATCTATCGCTCTGGCTAAATCTGCCATATATATAAATGCTCCTTTTAGGACACAAATAAGTAGTGGCGATCTCCCTTGATAGTCTTCAGTTATCTGCTGACCAAGTTCTTGGATACGGCTATGGATTTCTTCTCTTGAAAGGAGGACATTTCCGGTTGGTTTTAACTCTTCGGTCATAACGGCATAGCTAATCTATGTAAGTACTTCATGAGTGCATAGTTTCATATTGCATCAGGTTTCTCAATTCGTAGCACCCTATCTGTTCGGGCCACTCTCCACCCTTTTCCAATATCTGTTGCTAGTGACTCAAGAAAAGCAACATCAAGTACGCGATTTATGGTCGCTAAATCAGGTGGGTGATCATCACCGCGTGTCTCCCAAATCCAATTTCGGATAGCTTCTCTGGAAATGATCCTTGGAGCGTTTTCTAGAGCTTTCGTATCGGTAGGATCAACTTGTTTCGCTTCTTCAGAAATAAATTTGCTTCCATCTCGAAATAGTTCTGATTGCCTTACAAGTACAGGTACAAGGTCCCGATCGGCTATATCGCAAAGCAATGGTAAGAGTTCATGGCGAATTCGATTACGGCGAAATTGCGGATCGATATTGCTTGGGTCAGAAACTGTGGTAATACCAAGAGAGGTACATAAGTTCTCGGTCTCAAAGCGACGTAATTGCAATATCGGACGGCTGGTTGTCGGTTCGATGCCGGCCATACCTTGCCAAGCGCTTCCTCTAAGTAAAGCCAGTAGAATCGTTTCTGCTTGGTCGTCTGCCGTATGTCCAGTTAAGACCTTTTCAGGTAGAACGTGATATCTCGCTTGGCGCGCACGTTCTTCAAGGTTTGGCCCGACGTCGACAGTAACTGATCGTGATTCAAATTGAGCACCAAAGCGCTCGGCAGTGGCGGCAACGATATCGGCTTCTTCGCTGGAGCCTGGTCGTATTCCATGATCAACATGAATAGCAGTAACTTCTAATCCTGCTGAAGAAGCCAACGCTAGTAATGCCATAGAGTCCGCCCCACCTGAAACAGCACAATTAACCGGTCCATCAGGAAAGGAACAACGTTCTAGCAGGGGTTGAATGATATTTTTCACTTCAATTTTCTCTCAACTTCACTTGGGCCTCCAGATTAAGCTCCGATGGAGCTAGTTTTTTCTGGTTCATCTTTCATCCTGCTTATCCAAAGATCTGGGAGTTGGATTTCTTCCATGGATGGAAGATTTTCTGGTTTTTCCCATGCCCGATTTAGAAGCTCTTGACCCCCGACACCTTCAACTTCAGAAATAAAGGCCTCTCCAGCTTGGTACTGGTTTAGTTTTGCTTCCAAACCGATAATTTTTTGGAAAATTCTACTAAACCCTTTTGCAGAGTTTCGGCGGTCTCGAAGCGTTTTCGCAAAGTAACTGGCGCTCGGGATGTGATCTGCTCCTGCGCGATCCATGGTGACATCTCCATGGCCTTCTAGAAGACTCATCATTCCTGAAATTTGGTTGATTGTTTCTCGTTGCTTTGGGGTTGTTAGTAGATTCGGAATTCCACCTTCTGTAAATGGGTCCTCTCCGTTTTTTTTAGCTTCTACAATGCGCCTGACGGCTTCTTTGAGAATTTCCGGGTCAGGGTCAACTGTGTCTAGGGTTTGGTTTACTAGTCCTAGAAAGTGATCTCGGAGCCAAGGTACACCAGTGAACTGTGCACGATGGGTACATTCATGGAGGGCTAGCCACAGGCGGAATTCTTCAGGGGGAAAGCCGTACTTGCTTTCCAACGCAAGAACGTTTGGTCCGACGTAATAAACCATGTCCTGATCTTCTGGATTTTCATCTTCGACTATAAGGAGGTCATACTGGCCCAAAACTCGACCTGACATCCACCCCAGAAGCATACCCATCTCAGCGCCGCTGGCTTTAATACCGAGCTCACCTAGAAATGACTTCTCTTTACTCGCAAGCTTCCCCGCTAACGGCCGAAGAAGTCTTTGAAAGGAGTCAATGTTCGCTTCAATCCACATCGGTCTGTCTGCAACTCGTCCTCTCGCTGAACCCATGTGTGAATGAAGTCCTGTTTCTTCTGCTACTAACTGCTCTGCCTGCGCCGTGAAACGTTCGAAATCCGGAGCAAGAGTTGCGTAATGGTATGAAGAACTAGAAGGCCTACGCTCGCTTATTCGGATTGCAACTCGGCGAGCAAGATCCCAATCAACCGAATTGTCTTGCACCGTTAAATATCCGGTGTCTGTTTTTTATAACGGGGAGGGTATTTCGGCTTGACCACCTTAAACAGGTAACCCCCTATTACAGCAAGAACCGTAAGTATGGTGGCTGGGGTGAGGACAACGGCAATCCACCAATGCCATTCATTTGCTGCAAGAATACCCATAGTTTGATCGTAGACGCGAAAAGGGTGCATCTGACACCTTAAAGAAGGGAATTACAAAATTCGGTAAACTGCTATAGATATTGAAAACATTTAGACCCTCTCGAAAAACTATTAATAGGAAATGCTTAAGGTGATCAGGTTTTTAGAGATCAGAGATCGTGATATCTTTCAGGTCGATCCTTTGTAGCGATTCGCTTATCCGAAGCTGAAGGGAAGGTGGCGCCTTGTCAGTCGCTCTCTGCGCCATAGCTAATTTGAAACGTATTTCGAGGTCGAGTGCGCTGAGACACTGGACGCAACCACCAAAATGGCTCCTCACTGCTTGAATTAATTGAGGATTTGGGACTCCTTCAAGTGCTTGAGTAATAAGCATTTTAGAATCTTCACACTTATGGGCATCTGTGGGTGCGCTATAAAGCATTTCGGAAGACTGCTCTAACGCTTCGTTCTTTTCGGAAGGACCGATCATGATCTACCTCCTGCTCCTACCGTTGCTGGTAATCGCTCTTCATATGAATGCATCTGAGAAGGTCCAACCAGTAATCCCCGTTTACTTGCAAATTCCAAAAGATCTTTTTGAAGTTTTGCTCTTCCGCGATGCAGGCGCGACATCACGGTACCGTCAGGAATCTCAAGTATCTCAGCTATTTCCTTGTACGAGAAACCTTGGACATCTGCAAGTAGGACTACTTCTCGGTACTGAGTAGGAAGGTTCTCAACAGCATCTTTAATCTCATCTTCAGTTAATCGTTCAAATAGCATATCCTCTGCGCTCATCCCTAACGTACTATTTTGTCCACTTCCTAAACGTCGGAATAGGTACATGTCATCAACTTCATCAAAATCTTCCTCCTCAAAGCCTCGTTGCTTCTTCCGGTAATTATTTATAAAGCTATTTGTGAGGATTCGAAATAACCAAGCGCGAAGGTTTGTGCCTTCTTTAAAACTGGAAAATGCCCTATAGCCTTTTAGATACGTCTCTTGCACGAGGTCTTCAGCATCTGATGAATTCTTTGTAAGTCTAAGGGCATGCGAGTAGAGCTGATCCATAAAGGGCATTGCCATCGATTCAAATTCAGCTTGATCAGCCATAGTCATAGTCTACCGATTAAAAAATAGGGAACTCTCCTGCATTTACTTTTCTACATCGATGTCTGGGAAAAATTTTGAGCCCGAGAGGGGAATTGAACCCCTGACCTATTCATTACGAGTGAATCGCTCTACCAACTGAGCTACCCGGGCGAGAATTCATACCGTAGCAACACATATCCAGGTTAACGACTTAGGTTATGTTTCTTCATCGGAAAGTGAAACAAAAAGACCTTGAAGTAGAAGACTTTCATTTGGGTTTCTATTAAGCGCTCCGTTTGTTCTACGGACATGTTCAATTGAACGCGCAAGTGACTCAGAAGGAGCTTCATGAATTTTGTCCCCAAGAACATTTGCTAGGGTGGCAAAACCAAACCGAAGTTCATCAATTCGTAAACGTCGAATCTCTCTTTTGTGATTAGCCTCAAGTTCTTTTCTTCCGGACCCTCTAACACCTAAAGCCTCTTCGCGCTCTGTTAATGCTTCGATTTCCTGAACATGTCTCTTATCGATTACCGTCTGAGCTTCATCAAGACTATTTCGAATTTCTTCAACGATCTCAGCGATTACATGCCCGTCTTTATTCAATCGTTCAGGAATCAATTTCCACATGTTGAATCGATCAGTGACTTTTTGGTCATTGATCAGATCAGATGCCCTATGAAGGTCTCCTCGTGATGCGAGAGCCACCGTTTTAGCTGTTTCAACTTCAAAATTTTGCTCAAGAAGCCAATCATGGATTCCAGATGTTGAAATTGGATGAAACTCCAATGTCATACACCGCGAGGCAATAGTAATTTGCTCATCAGGAATATTTTCCCCCATAAGTACGATGATCGTAGACGAAGGGGGTTCTTCAAGGGTTTTTAGAAGACGACCCACAGCAGTGGCATTGGCAGTATGAAACCTATCAGCGACGATAATCTTTTTAGGGCTCTCTACTGGTGTTCGGCTTGCTTGATTTATAACTATCTGAACTTCTTCGTCTCGATACTGGTTTCCTTGTGGCGAGACGCGAACTAAATCTGGGTGCTCTCCGCGAAGCACCAGCCGTTTTACTCTGTCAGCTTCAGCACGATCTAAGCCATCACTTAAAATCAGAGCGGCAAACCCTTTGGCAGCCTCCCATCGACACGAACCCCTTGGACCTACAAAAAAATATGCATGGAGAGGATCAGAAGCAGAAGTTTCTAGTTGTGCGATAACTTTCTCTTGTTCAACCACACGATCGAATACTGAAGATTGCACTCCCATATCACGAACTCGAACTGGCGAAAGAGAGATCTAGGTGTCCCATTATAGCTTGATCAACAAGGCTACTAACCTGCTCGAGAGAACCAGAGCCATCAATAACTACCCATTTTTCAGGAGCGCTTTCTGCTAGTTCTAAATAACCTCTACGAACTTTTTCGTGAAATTCAGTTGTCTCACTTTCAAACCTGTCAGGCATATCTGTTCTTCGTTGCATAGATAACTCCACAGGAACGTCTATGAGTACTGTTAAATCTGGGAGAAGCCCATTTGTCGCAAAGATCGACAACTCTCTCACATCGTTTACAGGAAGACCCGTTGCATACCCTTGGTAGACGAGAGACGAAGCTAGGAATCGATCTGAGACTACATGTATCCCATTTTTTAGATTAGGTCGAATAACTTCTTCGACCAACTGGGCTCTCGATGCAGCCATAAGAAGCGCTTCCGTTCGAAATGCAAGGGGGCTTTGAGCATCAAGAAGAAGTTCGCGAAGTGACTCTCCAACTTCAGTACCTCCAGGTTCTCGAGTGAAAATAGCTCCAATAAGGTCAGATATGCGCCGCGCTTGAGTGGTTTTTCCACTGGCATCTCCACCTTCAAAAGCTATAAGTAATCCAGTCACTTAGTTTTCTCCTCCCTATCTAAGGCTAGATCATCCTCTAGAAAATTTCTCACTGAAGTGAAGGCAAGAAAACCAGCTCCAAGAATGATTAGAGATGCCATCCATAATGTAATTCGAACACCTGGAATAAACACTCTCCAACCGAAAACGCTGAGTCGTTTATCGAATATTTCTTCAGATAGTCCGTTGAGGGTGGCGGCAACGAATGGGCCTATAGACATTGCAATGATTAGAGACAGTCTGACAATGGTGTAGACAGCAGAAAAAATTCTTCCGCGAAGTTCCTCAGCGACACTGATCTGCAAAAGGGTGAATCCCAAGACATAAATTGCTCCAGCAAAGACTCCTAGCAAACCTATAAGAGCTGCCGCTGGCCATAACCCAGACATCGATGCTGCAACGAGAAGACTGGCACCTGCAGCAAAGACTGAAAAAACAAATAGCTTCAACTGTCCAACTTTATTTTTTGACATTGCAAGAGAAGCAACCCCAACCGCAACACCTATACCTAATGCTGTCTGAAGGACGGACATACCATCAGCTGGATTTTCACCTAGGACATCTTTTGCGAAAATTGGCCCTAGAGGTATCAGCATGCCTCCACCAATTAAGCCGGCGCCCAACGCGGCACAAACAGCTCGGACGACTGGGTTAACGAAGATAAATTCCCAACCTTCGCGTAATTCCTTAATTGTCGATGATAAATCAAGGCGGGGTTTCTTTTTGGGTGAAGTTTCAGGGATTGAACGTTGAGGTATAGCAATAAATAGAATCATTAATGCTGAAAAGAGAAATGTAAGTGAATCGGTATAAAAACCTAGTCCAATTTGATCAGCATTAAACGATGACGCTCCGGGCCATGATGAAATTTTATCGGCGAAGCGGCCGAGAAAGATAAAGATAGCTGCAGCTATTGGAACCGTTCCGTAGGTTGCTGCCATTTGAAGCGAATTTACGGTCGTAAGGCTTTCCTTTGGGACGATACTGGGAACCACTGAGTCTTTTGCTGGAATCCATAACAGAGTAAAGATTTCTAGAGCAAGGGACGCCAGCACTAAATGCCATACAGCTGAGGCAAATGGAAGAAGAAGTAGAATCAGCACTCGAGCGAGATCACAGTAAATCATCACTTTCTTCCGGTCCCAGCGATCTACAAGCACGCCTGCAAGAGGAGCCAAGAAGAGACCTGGAATTATCCGAACAGAAAAGACAAAACCTACAGCTGTTTCAGGAGTACCTCCTCCCAATTCAGTGGCGGCGGCGGCAATAGCAAGAAAACCAAGCCAATCACCAGTTGATCCAACTGCTTGTACGATCCATAAACGGAAATATTGAAAACTTCCAAATATTTTCTCGACCCACAGATTCCCAGCAAGGCTTTGATGGCCTGCAACGAGATCTCCATGATGGGAAGTTGAAGATTGTTCTGAAGTCACGCGATCAGAGTAGTTTGAAGTCTTAAGCAAGGCATAAACACAAGAAAAAATTCCAGAAATGTACTGAAAGGGTCCAGACGCTTTCTATTGTTGGGCTCGACGTTCTGCTAGAAGCTCTTTTGCGCGTTCACCGTTCATTTGTTCAACGGAGTCACCAAGTTGAAGGCTTGCGTTTGTTTCGCCATCGGTAACGTATGGGCCAAATCGGCCTTCTTTGAGGACGATAGGTTTTTCTGATACTGGGTCAGTGCATGGGCTCCCATCATCGTTTTTCAATGTAATTTCTTTTGATTGTCGTCGGCGAAACTTTTTCGGCTCAGAGAGTATTTCACGGGCACGGCTATATGTGATTATGAACGGGTCGTCATCATCTCCAAGGCTTCTGGTGTCATCTCCAAAACGTAGATACGGTCCGTAGGGTCCGTTATGAACAGTAATTTCAGGTATTTCCTCTTCTGATATTTCGGTTTCTGAATCAGGGTTCGTAGGAGTAATTTGCGAATCATCATCTGGCTCTAGAACCTTAGGGAGGCTCAGGAGCTGTAAGGCTTCTTCCTTGGTTAGAGTTTCAGGATCCATTCCATCTAATAATGAAGCAGTTTTAGGCCGAGGAGTGTTTTTAAGTCTTTCCCTTTCAAAGAGAATATCAACAGCAACTTGGCAATTATCGAATTTGGACAACGCAGATATGAATAATTCGATATTTTTGATTTTTGATTCGGGTTCCTTCAACGTTAGAAGTTCCTCCCAGTACCCGGAGTCATGCAGTAGTTCACGGATAAGGGAACTCGGTCTTTCACTTTCCTGTTTTTTCTGATACTGCGTAATCAGATGGATCAGATTTTCTAGCGCTGATTCTTGACTGCTTCCTGGTTTAAGTACACTCCCTGTCTGGAAAGCTTCCAGTAAACTGCACTGGTTATCTTCTGCAATTTTTTGAAAGTGCTCAATTGATCTTTTCCCAATTCCACGTTTGGGTGAGTTAAGTAGATAGAGAATAGCTTCATTATCCGTCGGGTCCGCAGCTGAGCGGAGATAGGCAGCAGCTACCTTTAGTGGTTTCAGATGGTGAGGGAGTCGCATTAGCTCGCCTTCTGGTGAAGAAGATCTAGGCCACTTGGGGAAGTGCCCTAGAGAGACATACCATCCGTAGCTTCCTTGCCTTAGAACTACATCAAGCCCAGTTTCAGGGTCCTCACAGATAATCTGATCCGGTTCTGCTGCTGCATTTAGGTATTCTTTTGCCTTTAGAACAGTAAGTTGGTCTGGGGGTAGACTTTCGGGGATAGATGCAGTTTCGCCGTCGATGTCGTATTGGACATATGGCTTCTGGTTGGCAAAACGCGCGTAAATGTTTTGGTTTGATTCAGGATCAACCCCAACATGGTGGGCTATCTCATGACGTAGTTTTGGTAGCTCACCTAGTTGGATCTTGTCCTGCACATCAACAAGTTTGTGTTTAAATCCTATTGATGGTTCAAACCACCATTTATTGAGAGTTTCAACTCTGTTCTTATTCCCATTTGCAATTTTGTCGAGGCTCTGTTCTAAGTTAGCTCTATTGTGATATTGGACTTCTTCGTTAAATTCCAATTCGAGGAAGTTGGTTCCTACTATTCCCTTCACTGTCGGAACCAATGACCGGCCCTCTTTGTAGGTATATTCTCGTGCGCGAATTTTTCCTATTGTTGCAGAAAAAGTTGAGGGTCGTCCGATGCCTACTTCTTCCATCCATTTGACAATTGACGACTCAGTAAACCTTGCTGGAGGTTTTGTCGAATGATTTTTAACATCTATTTGATCAATGGTTACGGTTTCTCCTTCAGGAAGGTCGGGGAGTACTTCTTCACCTTCTACATCTTCATCGTTCTCTGATGTTTCTTCATATATGTACCGGAATCCTGGATGTGTAATAACTCGGCCACTTGCACTAAATGTCAGGGTTTGGGCTTCGGGACTATTCTCAGTTGAAACACTGCCGCTAAGCAGCATCCGGGCTGTCTCACCTTTTTCATCTGTCATTTGGGATGCAAGTGTTCTTTTCCAAATAATTTCGTATACCCGTAGTTGGTCTTTATTTAGGTCTCCTTTGAGCTCATCAGGGTGTCGGAACGTTTCGCCGGCTGGTCGTATCGCTTCATGCGCTAATTGGGCACTAGATGTTTTATTCTCATATGTTCTAACTTCTCGAGGTAGGTATTCTATTCCGCACTCGGTTTCTATACTTGCTCGAGCCGCTTCAATAGCTTGATCAGATAGCGCAGTACTATCTGTTCGGTGATATGTGATATACCCATTTTGGTACAAGCTCTGCGCTATCCCCATGGCTGCGCTGGCTGACCCTCCAAGCTTGTTAATAACTTCTTGCTGAAAGGTTGATGTAGTGAAAGGAGGTTTCGGTTTTCTTTGATATGGAGAACGTTCAATCGAACTCACAGAAAGAGTTTTAGATTTCAATGCTTCTTTCAACGAGTTCGAACGGCTCTCATCTAGCACGACTACTTCGTTGCTTTTTTTAAGCTCTCCATTCTCATCGAAATCATTTTTTCCGGAAACCACTTTCTGGTTGTTGATTTCTATAAGTTTTGTGTTAAACATGGCATCTTTTTTTGTTATGACACTTGCAGATAAGCTGCAATAGTCAGCGCTTATAAACTTGATGCGTTCTCGTTCACGTTCAACTAGTCGTCGGGTCGTTGGACTTTGAACCGGTCCTCCGGAAGCCCCACCTCCTATGACTTGCCTCATGACACCAGACCAACCAAAACCTGACATTCGGTCCATGATTCTTCGGGCTTCTTGTGCAGCTACAAGGTCCATATCGATATCTCTGGTTTGTTCGAGGGCGCCAATAATGGCTTTTTCTGTTATTTCATGAAAGACCATTCTGTAAAAAGGGACTTTAGGTTTGAGGACTTCAACTAGGTGCCAGGCTATTGCCTCTCCCTCACGGTCTTCGTCAGTAGCAAGGTATAGAAGTTCAACGTTCTTTAATGCTTTACGTAATTGGGTTATCGTTTTTTTACTATTTTCGCTAACGACGTACCATGGTTCCCAGATATTTTCTGAAGGGTTTTCTCCAGATACGTCAATACCGTAACTATGAAGTTCTGAGTTATTTTCATGAATTGTCAGGTTGTACCGTTTATCAGTTTTGACATTTTTTGGTTGAATGATGTCCCTGATATGTCCAACTGAAGCTTCGACTGAGTAATCAGACCCAAGGTAGCGTTTGATTGTTTTCGCTTTCGCTGGTGATTCAACTATGACAAGTGCTTTAGGCACAATCCATCCATTTCTATTCTAAGTAGCATCAAAAAAACTGTGTTTGCTTTCGGGGCGTGAGAGTAACCTAAAATTTCGCGTTTGCAACGCATTCTTCGAAAAAAAGATTTTTTGTTTACAAATACGTTGGTTGCGAGTTTTGCTATGGGTCGTTGACTTTTGTAACTTCTCAGCCCTGTAGGAAAAGCTTACCGGTAGCTTTCGTGCTCAACAGTTCTATGTTTTTTTGTTCCGAAATGAAGGAATATGATGCCTATTACTCCTGCTACCAATGATGCGAATAGGATTCCTATCTTTGATTCATCTGCGAATAGTAAATTATCTTCGTAGGCAAGATTGGTAATAAAGAGTGCCACCGTAAAGCCAATCCCTGCAGCCGCCGATAAGCCGAGAAGAGACATGTTATTAAGTTCTTTCGGGCGGGTAGTAAAGGGCATTCTTATTGCTATCCAAGTCATCAGAAAAATACCTAGTGTTTTTCCTATCACGAGACCGAGTGCGACTCCCCATGTGATAGCACTTCCCGCTGCATCTCCTAAGACTCCTCCCCCTAGAGCAACTCCAGCGTTTGCAAATGCGAAGATAGGGATAATGATAAAACTTGAAATTGGGTGAAGTGCTGTCCCTATTCGTTCCGCTACCGAAGAAGATGACTCGTTGATTTCCATTGCAGTGATGCGGACATCAACAGGGTAAATGTTTTCTCCTTTTTCGCGAAGCCATTCAAGTGCCTTTATTCCTTCTTCTTTAGATTGCTGGGGTTTAGCGGGGGTAATAAGGCCGAGGAGGACACCGGCAATCGTAGCGTGAATCCCGGATTCAAATGTTGCTAACCAGAAGGCGAATCCTAAAAGAATATAAATCGGGATGTACCAAATTTTTAAGAATTTGAGTATCAGGATTGCAGCAAGGATACCTATAGCTGCTATAGACCAAGATATTGAGAGGCTGGAAGTGTAGAAAATAGCTATTACTAAAATCGCTCCTATGTCGTCAACTATGGCGAGACTTAAAAGAAATACTTTTAGAGGTCGTCCGACTCGGTCTCCGAGAAGTGATACGACGCCAACAGCAAATGCAATATCTGTTGCCATTGGAATCCCCCAGCCAGAGGCGGGGTCACCTGATGGGTTAAAAGCGAAAAAAATGAGTGCTGGGAAGACCATTCCTCCAATCGCCGCTATTGCTGGAAGAGCTGCTGCTTTTGGATCTTTCAGATGGCCTGAAACCAGTTCTCTTTTTATCTCCAGACCGACAACAAAGAAGAAAATAACCATTAATGCGTCGTTCACTAGTTTCGACAGAGTGAGATGGTGCCCAGATCCTCCCATGTGGTAACTGCCAATTATTAATTCAAAGTCAGTATTCCAAAGGTTCTCGTAGCTTCCTGACCATGGCGAATTTGCCCAGATAAGGGCAAAGGCTGTTGCGATAAGAAGTAAGATTCCTCCAGCTGCCTCTATATTTAGAAAATTTCGAACTGGTTTACCGACGCGTCGCGCTAACCCGCTATCTCCACCAAGCCAAGTCCAGTTTGGTAAATCAGGTAAAGGCGTATTGTCTGCCATTGCTCCATTCGATCTATCACCTACAAACTCTTATCTTAGAGGGAGCATCGAAGAAAAAACTTCTTCATGTGAAGTCAAAAAAAATAACTGACTTTTTTCACTATTGGAAATATTTTATTTCTCCGTTCGATGCTTCGACCACTGCATGAACGGCGTGGTGAAGTGCTTCATGCTGTACTTGAAATTCTTCTATTTCCGGATCGGGTTCTGAAGCAACTGTGGGGATATCCTCTGGATGGATTGAATCTTTTTCCATCTTTGCAAATGCTGCATCCCAATTGGTCATGTCAACTTCACGTTCAAGGTACATGCTTGGAGCCTGTAGAAGAGCTCGGTCTATGTCATTTACAATTGCTATCACGATATCTGTGGATGTAAGGACTCCAGGAGTAGCTATAAGGTGTAACGCTTGAAGTTTTCTCATTGCCATCGCGATAATCATGTTAGGTGAGCTCAGCTCAACAACTGCCGAATCCACTTCTGCTAAGTCGATAGTTACTTTCGGTTCGATTTCGAACCAATTTTTAAGAGTATCAAACAGCCTTTTCGCTATGGAATGCAGCGCCAGTAACTCATCTGGCTTTGGGAGCATTTCAGGTCCGTTTTCAGCATTTTCCATTCTTTGATGGTAATAAAACCTTGTAAAGAAAAGTTGTCTAGCTTTGATTATTTAATTTTCTGAAGGTGGAGAAACGAAGACAACTAGGTTAACGGTCGTTCCTTCATCAGCCGACTCAATTGTTATTTCATCTGCAAGGATTTTCATTAGAGGTATGCCAAACCCTCCCTCATACTCGAGTCGGCCCGTGTCAGTAAGTGGTCCGGCTGGGTCCAATGTTTCCGGATCAAACCCTGACCCGCGATCTTGAACCTCTACTTCTATTCGATCACCATCTATCCCAAATCGGATAGTGATTCGTTCATTTGAGTCGAGTCTTGCATGTGCTCGAATCGCATTTGTTGTAGCTTCAGAAACTGCAAGTCGAAGGTCATCAATTCGTTGATCGCCCAATGAGTGATCGAGGCTCGCAGCTGAGGCTACAACAGCTCGGACAAGTGAAAGGTATTCAACTTGTGAGGGAATCTCTAGAGTTATGCCTTTATTCATTCAACGGTGTCCATGTACTTGGATCTTGGTTCAGGTCGACGCTTGATAGGACGCCATCTAACCCAGTTAAGGAAAATACTTCCTGAAGGCTGCTAGAAAGTCCTGAACACCTGAAATCACCGCCATTACTTCTCGCTCTTTTTACCCCTCCTACTAGTATTCCGAGTCCGGTCGAATCTATAAAGTCGACACTTTGTAAATCAACAACTATGTGGATATTTCCTTCGCTGACGTGACGAACAATTTCCTGTCGTAGTTGAGGACCTGTCGCCATATCAACCTCACCCGCGACATGGATGATCGTCCAGGCCCCTATGGTTGAGTGGGAGAGCGTTAACATCATATGTATAGGTTATGGGATTGTGAACCCAGCCGCTGGCTGAACGAAAAGAAGACTCATTTCTGCTAGTAACTCGTTTCTACGTATTCTTTAATTGAATTACTCCATCAAAGCCCATAGGAGATTGCGATGTGGAATTACTTCATCAACGTCTTTTGTCCAAGCTCCTTGTCCAAAATGTACAGATCTGTCATTGATCCTGCTCATAATTATTGCGTGGCGTAATCCCGCATAAACCATGAACCAGTGGAGGTCTTGTGGCAAGTGACCGGTTTGGTCTCGGAAAGTTTCTCTGACTGTTTCAGGCATCATAAAGTCAGGTAAGCCAGGAAATTCATACGTTTCAGCTATATCTTGAAAAAAACTATGAAGGAAGACAAGCCAGCCTAGATCTACTTCAACTGGTGCAAGACCCGCCATTTCCCAGTCAAGAACGGCAGCTGGGACAAAGGAGTCATTATTGAACATAATATTTCCTATTCTGGCATCACCCCAACTGAGAACTGTTGCGCTTTCTTCAGGCCAATTCTGTTCAAGCCATGTAAAAGCATGTTCGATAACGGGATGTTTTCTCTTATCGCCTGTAACCCACTGGTAATAATTTCGTTGGGCCGAAAAATGTCTTTGTAGGTGACTATTGCCTTCGTCTTCGAATTCGAGAAAGTCGGTATCAAGATCCTTGAGGTCTATTTTGGAAAGTTGACTAATTACTTCAACCGATTGATGCTCTAAGATTTTTTGGTTTTCTTGAGAAGCATCTAAAAGCCACCCTCCAAATACATATGGGGGAATGTCAGGTGGAACTCTTCCATCTACCTGTTCCATCACAAAAAATGGAACCCCAAGCACAGTAGGGTCAGTTTCCAACCAGAGAACATTTGGGACTGGGATTGAAGTTTTTTCTCGAACAATCTTCATTATGCGGACTTGAAGATCAAGATCATATTTTTGGAAAACAGGAATATCTTCCGGAGTTGGTGCGAGACGAGCTACTAGCGAATACTCATTGCTAGGATTTGTGTTCTTTGCCTTAGCGTTGAAAAGCAGCGTCTCGCTTGACATTCCGGATCCTGATGGTCTTCGGAGGTCAGAGATTATAGCTTCTGAGTCACCAATCCTTTCCTTTAGCCATTGTCCCAATAACTCTTGTATCTCGTTAAGGTCTCGTGAAGTGCGCTTTGGTTCTAGTTGATCGGACATCGGTTTTGAGAATACCAGCAAGTGAGTGGGCGCGGATATTGATTGGGCTCTACTTTATAGTAAGTGGATCTCATTCGGATTAGAGGGTCGATCAGTTCGGCAGGTTTTGCCGGCGGTAATAGATTTGTAGTTGGCCATTGGGAGCGATCACCTATCGGCCCTTTTGGTGACGTTATGTGGGGTACCCCAGATGGGCAAAGACTTCTATTAGCTGGCAATCAGGAAGTAGCTGATTTTGTTACTTCTATTTATAACTTTGATGACGTCCGTGTAGGGAAACTCAAAACAGAGTCTGATGGGCGAAAGACCACTGTTGAGGGATTAGGTTTTAATCTTTACTTGTCGGGTGGAATGGCCCGCTTTGTTCCATTTCCACGCCCTCTCTCGTTTACTAGATTTGTTGAAAGACCGTTGGCTAAAACTCTGATGGGGGTGGAAACTTTTGGTACTAGTTCTCGAGGTGTTTCTGAATGGTATCAGGCAAGACAATGGCGGTGGGTTAAGGATGGACATGCCAATGTAGATGGAATTTCTTTAGGTTCTCCTCAGAGATTTTCTCAACCGATTAATGTTGGTTTTTCTGAACCCCCAGAAAAACCGGCGATAGTTTCTTTGCAAGTGGCGATTAAATTCCCATAAGAATTTAACAAGCTATAGTTCTTTAAATGGTTATCGTTGTTTTTCTCGTTGCAGCTGTGGTCACGTATCTCATTGTCAAAAAAATTACAGACAAAAAGTAACCACTCTTAAGTCTTCCCTAGAGCCCCCAGTAACTGACTGGCTCGTTAAAGTAGTTTGTTTGGAAAGTTGCTGGGAATCGCTTTCTTAGAAAAGTTTGGTAATAATGACTACTTGGTGAGATATCCAAGGAGGTGTCCGAGTACCTGGTGGGCTCCCCCGCCTTCAAAGCGGGTGGGACGAGTGATCCTCGTCCGGCGGGTTCGATTCCCGTCCACCTCCGCAAT
>PAYW01000025.1 GCA_002715425.1 Actinomycetota bacterium
ATATTCAATTGTCAGGTCAACCGGAGTGTCAGCTTCAAGGTTGATGGTGCCGGTGATCTCGGCCGACCCGAGGCCGAAGAAATCATCACCCCGGCCGAAATCCCCATCGGTGGCATCAATCACAACGTCATCTCCGATCATGACCCGAGTTTTCCCGTTCTGAACCAGTTTCAGCTCGTACGGTCCGGCAAAATCCACTGTCAGGGTCGCCGTCGCCCTAAACGAATACTTCGTGCCTTCAACCCCATCGGTTGGGGAGCCGAAGAATTTAAAATCCGCTTTTTCATATGCTTTGGATGCAACAACATCACCATCATGGTCAAACCCGTTGAAAAAATCCGCTGTTAACGATGAGACGTGTGGGGCTCCGATCGGCGGCGTCGAACGGTCAATATCGCAGCCATGGGCGTGGCGGATCTCGATATCCAAGCGTTCAGACAGTGCCGTTAGCGGGCTGATATTACGGTAGGGGCGGACGGCCGCCGAACCGCCACCCATGATTTTCGCCGCCTGCGCGTTCGGTCCGATAACCGCCAATGATTCGAGTGTCGAAGGGTCAAGGGGAAGGAACCCGTCGTTTGTGACCAGTACTGTTCCTTCTGAAGCGGCACGCCTGATCAGCGCCCGATCTTCGGGCCGGTCAAGCTGGCCCTCCTCGCCGCCGCCGACTCCATCAAACGCTCCGGTACGTTCAAGCACTTTCAACATGTCCACGACGATCCGGTCCAGGTCAGCTTCATCACATTCGCCTGCCTCGAGGGCTTCAATGATCTTTTCAGGCCCATACCATTGGCCTCGGCCCGGCATCTCCAAACTCAGCCCCGCCGCGACTGACGGACCTGTGGAACGCACTGCGAACCAGTCAGAAACAACAAAGCCGTCAAAACCCCACTGGTCGCGCAATACCGTCCCCAGAAGCCATTCATGCTCCGATGCAAACGTTCCGTTGATCCGGTTGTAGGAACTCATAATGCCCCATGCGTCACCGTCTTTCACTGCGTACTCGAACGGAAGCATGTACACCTCACGCAAGGTCCGCTCATCAACCTGGCTATCGATCGTGTTCCTCTCAAACTCGGAGTCATTGGCCACGAAATGTTTCGCTGTGACCGCCACGTTCCGAGACTGGACACCGCGGATAAATCCGGCAGCGAGCACGCCGGTTAGGACTGGATCCTCCGAATAGCATTCGAAGTTCCTTCCACCCAACGGGTTCCTATGCAGGTTAATGGTTGGCGCGAGGAGAACATTCGCTCCTTTGACCCCGCATTCATCGGCGAGAAGGCCGCCAAGTTCCTCCAGTAAGTCTGGGTCCCAGGTAGCTCCCAGAACGGAACCAGCTGGAATGCACGCCGTGGGCGTACCTGTCCCCATCAGACCACCACCACGGGCTCCATTTGGCCCATCGGTCACCGTCATCGCTGGAATAGAAAGACGTTCCACCGTCCTCGTAGTCCAGATGCCCTCACCGGTGACCAGCTCAGCCTTCTCAGCGACTGTCATCTCACCCAATAATTCGGCTATGCGCCCGTCATATCCCGTCACAAAAATCAAACCCCCGCGCTACAGGACCGTGAAAGCACACTACCGCACCACCCCCAACGGTGCGAAGCTAAGCGGGAAACCGTAACGCCGCCGTCCCCCGAACATGGGAACCAAGCGAGTTCTCACCGACAAAAGACACCGTCACAGAACCATCATCGCTACGTTCGTCAACAGACCCAGAGAACGTCATCGTGTCATAGGGGTAGTTCGGGGCGCCCAACTTGATCTTTATATCCTCAAATACGACATCAGGTCCGGCCCAATCACCAATCCATCGGGCCGTTAATCCTGCAGTACTAAGAATATTCATGAAAATATCGGCCGACCCCTTCGCCAGAGCGGCGTCTCGGTCATGGTGCACGTCCTGATAATCTCTCGTAGCCAGCGCCGTAGACACGATCAGACGGGGCGTTAACGGCACCGGGCACAACGGCAACTGCTCCCCAAGGGTTACGTCACTGATCGTTCGGGCCTCAGTGAACCTTTCTGGCTGGGCTGGGCGGAACTGGTGCAGATCGATGTCATCATCTGAATTCGTATCAGGGAAACACACTTCGACAGGCATTCCCACCGTCACCTGTTCAGGTTTCACCGACACAATATTCGAAATAATTCGAACACCTTCTTCCAGCTCAACAAGGCCCACGATCAACGGGTACTCAAATGAAGGGACCTGCGGATAATGCACGACCGTGTAGCTATACAAGGTTCCCTTCCCCGACGACACCACCCAGTCATACTCCATAGCTTGGGTATTCGGATTGGCGTTGGCTGGGGGGAATACCAGCGTCCCATCATCGGTGAAACGCTGGATCCGCAACTCCTCTTTCTTCAAACCCTCCCAAAACCATTCCTGGTCCTGATTCCATTGAGGTCGCGGCCGCGTCGGCCGCTCAGGAGCTGGAAGCACCTCATCTGGGTCAAGGCCAGCCGCCTCTAACGCCTCAATTTTAGGATCCGGTTCTTTCTTTTTTGATTTTCCTGTACCGGGACGGAATTTCAGAATACGGAAAAACATCGACCCAACCGGCTCGCCTTCCTGATCCACATACTCGGTCTCGGTCGTCACAAAATGGCCAATCCCCAGACCCGTCGCCTTCTCCTCGGAAACATCAACCACCTTGGTGGTCCCTGTCACCAGATCACCGGGACGCAGATACCTATGGAACACGTACTCACAGTTCGTCGCCACCACACTCCCAAACCCCGCGTCATTGAGAAGCTCATAGGTTGACGTGCTCGGTTCAGGCAAAACCTCTTCCTGCTCACCTAGCTCTAGATCCCCGCCATAGGCAGGATTCGTTCCCGGAGAACGAGGAACAAGCCCCGTCATCGTCCACACCTGCAACATCGCAGGAGGAGCAACGATACCTCCGAACGGCCCACTCTCAGCTATTTCTGGAATCGTGTAATATGGGTTGTGCTCCGTCATGGCATCACACCAGTTGCGGATCGTCGACTGATTCACCGGATCGCGGGCAACCATGGGACTTCCCGTCTTCCCCACCTGGGAACGGAGCGTCTCCAAAAATTCGTCCTTATCTATTTCATCTGCCATAACACTCGCCTTACACGCGAACCGGGTATCCCCCAAGCACAGCATAGAGTCAGAACACAGACAAATCCCCCAAACTATGCAAGCAGGCTCCAAAATTGGTACCTTTTGCTCTTACCCGAATCACCTAGGAACCCGCCCGTGACCCCCGAAAACGTTCATCTACCAGAAAGCAACCTCAGAGAACTCGGCGGTTACCAAACCACCGACGGACAAACAATCAAAAAAGGCCTCCTCTACCGATGCGGACACATGTCAGAACTCACCCCAGAGCAGAAAGACATATACCGGAACCTGAAACTTCAGACCATCATCGACCTTCGCCGCCAAGATGAAGTCGAAGAACGACCGACACCCCAATTCGCAGAAGAAATAAACAAACACATTTCCGTCTCTGACCCGGACAACGCCTTCGCTGAAGCAGCAGCGAGAGCCCATGAACCTGATGCAGCAAGAATCATCCTCGGTGAAGCCGTCAGGTACTACACCGAAATCATCACCCACAACATTCACCGGTACATCCCAGTTATGGAATACATTTTCAACCCCGACAACCTGCCACTTCTCTTTCACTGCACCGCAGGAAAAGACCGAACCGGATTCGTCGCAGCAGCCACCCTCAAATTCCTCGACGTGCCCGACGAGACCGTCATAGAGGACTACCTTTTGACAAACGATCTTCTCCAAGAGCGAGCTAATGAACGAGTCATCGTCTGGAGGGAACGCCTAGCCGCCGAACGTGGTATCAGCCAGGACGACGTCGATCCAGAATCACTTCAGGCCCTGAGGACCTTGATGCTCACACACCGAGACATGATTCAAGCGACGTTCACGGCAGTCGCAGACAACTTCGGGACATGGCATGATCTTCGACGCGAAGCACTCGATATTTCCGATAACCAACTGGAGATCTTCAAATCTCACGTTCTCACTGAAAAATAAGCATTAGAGGAGTAATAGCGGGGGAAATAGGGGCTTCTTTTAGAAAATCTTGTTTTTGTTTGCATTTCTGGGCTGAAAATGCCAAGATCTAATTATCAACCAACCGTATGGTTGGTCATCAAGCACACGGGGAGCGCATATGCGTACACTTGATTTTTCAGGTTTAGCAAATCCACCCCGCGTCAGCGTGCTCGGAGAAACAGCCTCAGTGTTTTATGCCCAACATTGGTTAAATCAAATCGGGATAGAAACTTCCACTACAGAGGACTCTCAAGTCATCGTTGAAGCTGGTCGTCCTGCCGGTCCATCCCCTCTGGACCCCCCGGTCGGCGGGATCACCAGAATCATCTTATGGGACTTCCAACAAGATTGGGACGGTAACGGCCTCCACGCGGCAGCTGCAGCCGGAGTGTCCTGGGTCATAGGGCATGCTGACGGACCTCCACTGGCCCTACCAATTGACATACCCGAAAAGTGGTGTGGGCTTATCGGAGCCAACTGGGCGCTTTCGGCTCTATTGGGTATAGAACTTGGAAATACTATCCCCGGCCGAAGAGTCGATATCGCCAGTGCAGATATTCTTCGCTCCTTTGCCGACCAGAACGCTGGGAATCACGCTGAAGTTGAACAAGGATGGAGAAGAAATGGGAGTGTTGCCGTTGAACATGGCGGCATTTACCCGCAAGGGTATTTCGCATGCAAGGACGGCCATGTAGGTATTGTCGGTCGCTCCCGAAAAGACTGGGAAGCCATCCGCAATGTTATTGGCCGACCACAATGGGCGGATGACCCCAAGTTCGATGATCCATTTGAGTTAGCAGCCAACCCCGAGGAAGTCGATAAATTACTAACCGAAGCCCTTTCTGACTTCGGCCGTGATGAACTTTTAGACAAATCAGTACGCACTGGGGCAACGCTTGCCCCTGTATATTCCGCTAATGAACTGCTTGAACGGGGAATAACCCGATCTGGCACCTTCAACGAAAACCAAACTGCAAATCTTCCTTTTGAAATCATTCCTCGTGGAGCTTCAAACGGAACCGAAAAAAATGGTGATTTGGTTGGAGCTGGCCATTGACGGAAAGCGAAAGAACAACGAGTATCATTGATAAATGAAAAGGTGACATTATGAAATTTGGAATTATAGAGATCTCACAGCCAGACAGGGAACGAGAAGAGTACCCCTACCGTGAAATCCATGAGAGAGTAACAAAAGAGATCATTGAAGCTGATCAACGTGGCTATGACATGTGCTGGATAGCTGAGCACCATGCAAGCACGGGATACGGAATCCTTCCTGATCCTCTCATGTACGTTTCGTACCTCGCTTCTCAGACTGAAAATATCACCCTCTGCAGTGGAGTAATGATTGCGCCGTTACACAACCCCGTCCGGCTCGTAGAAAATATCGCCTTTGTAGATATTTTGACCAATGGGCGGGTTGCCTTCGGAATCGGATCAGGGTATCGCGAGCATGAATTCGAAGCCCTCGGTGCCGATTTTGAAAACCGCAGAAAATATCAGGCAGAAGCCCTTGAAGTGATGATGGAACTCTTCCACACGCACCAAATTGACCATCAAGGAACATATCTCCCGAACTATAAGATCACCGGAGACTATGAAATCCTCCCACGCCCAGTTCAATTGCCACACCCTCCCATGTACATGGGGGCATCAAGTGAGGAGTCAATTGACAACTGCGCCCGTTATGGTCTGGGCTTGTTGACGTCCACGCTCACACCCATCTCCGAATTGGCACCGAAATGCCAGTACTACTTGCAAAAGTGTGACGAAACAGAAGCGCCTTACAACGCTAACCCAGGACATGGAACAATCGGCATTGGGCGAATGGTCTATGTTGCTGATACTGATGAGCAAGCGAAAGAAGAAGCAGAAGAATCAGTCGTGAAGCACGTTGACTCCTTCACCGGAGCTGCATCATCTGGCTACCTTGGAAAAGTTTCCGAGGCCAGCCAAGAAGAACTTCAAGGTGCCGATTATGAAAAACTCCGAGAAGATACCATCATTTACGGATCTCCCGAAAGCGTTATCGAGAAGATCAAGTACATGGAAGAAGTTACTGGAGCTGACTCACTCATTCTGCACTTCCCCCCATACAACACTCGGGAACAAAACGCCCGCGTACTTGCCCAATTCGCAGAAGACGTTATCCCGAAATTCCGATAACGCCGTGACCGTTACCCCTGAGCGATGGGGAGTGATCGACGAAGAGTCGATCCAAGAAGCCCGAGAACTTCTTGGTGTCCCGCTGCGTCGCGACAGGATGCAATGGAATGACTATGCCACGCAAGACGCTATAAGACAGTTCGCGGATGGCGTTGGCGACAAAAATCCGCTTTGGAGGGATTCGGACTATGCGTCGAAGACCCGATGGGCAAGTCTCCTTGCCCCGCCTAGTTTCCTTTATTCCGTTGACGCAACAATCGTCGCCCCGAAATTACCTGGCGTTCAATGGATCTACGCTGGAACAAGGTGGCGTTGGTATGACGTGATTCGGGTCGACGACAAATTTGATGTATCGGTCGTATTCACGAAAATGGAGGAGAAAACCGGAAAAAGGTTTGGATTGTGGGTCCTACAAACCGGTGAGATCACATACCGCAGAGACGATGGATCCCTTTTGTGCCTTGCTGAAGGCAGGGTAGCCCGAACTCCCAGACGAGAAAATAAAAAACCCAAAACGAAGAAGGAGAAAACGCAACGGCCAGCGCCCGAAGCGAGCTACAGCCCTGAACTAACAACAGAATCCCGCCGCGGAAACCTAGACAGAATATGGGAAGAAACCGAAATTGATGACGTAGTCGGGCCCGTGGGCCAGCCATTAACGCTTAACCGGATCTTTCAATGGTATACCGGAGCGCAAGGTGCGCTTCACTACGGCGGAGCCCATGGAGATGCAGTNCGGTACCGGCGNCGCCACGACGACTNNGAGATCAANAAGGAAACAGGCGCNAANGACTCAGCAGCCCGAGGNCACTTCTCNTCNAAAGAGGGAAAAGACGTTGGAATGGGAGGAGCNTACGATGTNGGCCTCCANAGAATNGCATGGGTCATAGAGATGATCACCGACTGGATGGGGGATAGCGCCCACCTAGCTGAAGTCAATGTCGATGTGCTCAGACCGAACCTCGTCGGTCACACAACTTTCTTTTCAGCAAAAATCACGGGTAAGTGGTTTGATGAACACCCCTTTGTTGCTCTAGAAATAGAAGGAAGAAATCAATTTGATGACTTAAGTACGAGGGGGACGGCTCTAGTGGCCCTACCTTCAGATGAACATGGACCAGTATCGCTACCCCTCTTTGGGGGAGACGCTGAGAGATGGACACAAAACCCAGATTCCAATTGATCACTTGAACAGGAGAAAAGTGTTACTAAACGGAGTTGAGATCGAACATACAAACATGCGGGATGTCTTCCTCGCACGAACCGCACTCGGTGATAAACCACTTTTGATTTGTGACGGTGAAACCTTGACATACACAGATGCCGATGAACGNTCAAACCGAGTNGCAAGNACCCTCATCGAGTACGGCGTAGGCAAAGGNGATGTCGTAGCNACCTTTATGTACAACTCNGTCGACCACGCNGCNGTNTGGTACGCATGTGTCAAACTCGGAGCCATATTTGCTTCNCTNAACGTATCTCTTGCTCCTAATGAGCTCGTCTACAGCCTCGGTGATACGAACGCAAAAGTGCTGATTGTGGACAATGACCTTATCGACGTCTACAGAGAAGCCCGACCGAACTTCACTCACCAGCCTGTCGAGATTCTATGGCGCGGCTCAAATACAGATGGTTTTATTCCCTTCGACAACCTCTATGAAGGTGACAATGTGTTGCCAGATGTCGAAATTGCCCCCAACGACCCAATGTCGATTATCTACACCGGAGGAAGCACGAGCATGCCCAAGGGNGTACTGGCACCACACCTCCACTACATAGGAGCTGCTGAGCGTTACAAAGAAATAACCCAGTCCCAACCAGANGACGTCCACTTCGCCAATTCACATTTCTTTCATGTTGGTGGNCAACAATTNGGAGTCATGGGGCCCCTCTATTGTGGAACAACAGGAGTGATGACCAAATGGTTCAGTGTCTCAAAATATTGGGACATAGCCCGAGAAACTGGAGCAACGATCATTGATCCTATCGGAACGATGATTTCTGCGCTTCTAACCCGAGACCCATCTCCGAAAGACCGAGACCATCAAGTACGAGTTGGGATCGGAATCGCCTCAGGCCAGGTTCGATCAGCTTTTCGAAATGAATTCGAGGAACGTTTCGGGGTTCCGCTTCTGGAAGTCTATGCAATGACAGAAGTAGGCGTCCTTTTGTGCAGTGAGCGCATTGACGACAAAACAGAAGACAGTTGCGGAAAGACCTACGGATGGGCTGACATATCCATCGTGGACGAAAACGATTGCCCTGTTCCAACTGGAGAACAAGGACAGATCCTTCTNCGNCCAAATGGAGCGAANTGCTTCATGNTNGAATACATCAATAAACCAAAGGAAACGATCCAAGCATGGAGGAATCTCTGGTATCACAGCGGCGATATTGGGTACCTCGACGATGATGGCTACCTCCACTTTGTCGGGCGTCAAGCACACTGGGTCCGTGTTCGCGGCGAAAACGTTTCCGCCTTTGAAGTCGAGAAAGTACTCACCAGTCATGAAGCGGTAAAAGACTGTGCCATCGTGGGCGTTCCCGGCGATTTAGGAGAAGAGGACATCAAGGCCTATATCCACCTCGAAGACGGCGGGAATCTCAAGCCTGAAGAAGTCGTTGAGTGGTGTGAGGGTCACCTCGCCTATTTCAAAGTTCCCAGGTTTATCGAGTACGTTACCGAATTCCCCCGAACAATTACTAAGCAAGAAATTGAACGCCATGCCCTTCGTGAACGGGGACGCGGCGACGCATGGGACCGGCTAGCGGAAGACAACTAACTGATGAATAGAACCTCAACACCTCAGACAAGAATGAACTAGGGTAGAACTTCGTGCCAAGGCAAACAGACCCCAAAAATTTAGAACGCCTTTTAGAGGCCGCCGCTGACCTTTTCTTAGTAGAGGGATACGACGGTGCGAGCATGCAACAACTTGCTGACAGCGTTGGGCTTCACAAATCTAGTCTGTACCACTACGTTTCTGGCAAAGAGGACCTCCTAGGCAAACTTACAAGCGAAGCGCAAAGTGATGCCGAAACAAACATGGCAAAAGCAGAAGCAAAAGACAATAAAAGAGAAGCACTGATTGATGCCCTAACCTTCGCTATCGATCAGACATTAAATGACCTTGGCAAAGTCAGCCTTGTACTTCGACAGAAACCTGACAGCGTCACAGGAGAACAAATTACGGAACGAAGACGAGAACACGATAGAAGACTTTCAGCCATCATCGAAGCAGCTCAAACAAGCGGCGACGTCAGAGATGACATACATCCCGTTCTCTTATCCCGACTTCTCTTTGGNATGATTGCTTGGCTCGTTGAATGGTACGACCCTGAGCTCACGCGCTTTGATAAAGATGAGATCCGCAACGCTATCCTCTCGGTTGTCCTCAATGGAACCATCAACGAAGAAGACTAGCTTCTTCCAAGGGGATTAAACCTCGTAAATCCAAGTTTATTCCTTCTAAGTAGTTTCTACTATTTTCATCTTTTTCAGCTCTGATCAGGGCATAGACTTGACAATTTAACAGTCTGTGAGCCAATCTAGATAAATCAACCGAATGGTTGGTTTATGCAATTACTGACGCAGAGGGGCGTATGTCTGCCGTGTACCTTCCCTTGGCAGGACTAAGGGTCATAGAATTTTGTTGGGTGTGGGCTGGCCCCATGATGGGCCAACATCTCGCCGACCTAGGTGCAGAAGTTGTCAAGGTTGAATGGTATAAACGTTTCGACTTATACCGCACCAGAGGCGTTGAACGACTTCGAGGTTCCCTACCTGAAACGATCCGCCGAGAGTCCTCATATTCATTTCAAAGCCTTAACCGCAACAAACTAGGTTTCGCTGCCGACCTAAAGCATGAAGAAGGACTCCAACTCGTAAAAGACCTCATTGCTGAATCAGATGTTCTTCTGGAAAACTTCACAGTTGGAACACTGGATCGGCTCGGGCTTCCACCCGAAGAACTTGACAGACTCAATAGCAAGCTAGTCTCAATTTCTCTTAGTGCTACCGGCCGCGGAAGCACAATCGAATCTCTTCGCTCTTATGGACTGATGCTCTCTGCACTAGGCGGTTATGAAAATCATGTCATTGACCAAAACAATGAATTCATCGGCTCCCCAACATTTGTTATGAGCGACCCTAACGCAGCGCTCTTTGGCGTCTTCGCCGCATTGGCCGGCAGCCTTCACGCTCGAAAAACAGGCGTAGGAGCAACGTACGAATGTTCACAGATAGAAGCCGTCGCCAGCCTGATGCAAACTCCAGAAAGACCAAATGCCCAAAAATCGCCAAGCGAAGGAATCTTCGAAACTCTTGAAGGAGATTTCGTGGCTATCTCAATAGAGTCATCATCAAAACCAGATGCGCCATTCCATTCACTCGACACGCTTGAAGAATGGGTCAAACAGACACAAACAGACGAAGTGCTAGCGCAAATTAGAGCCGACGGAAGTATCGCAACCAAAATAGAGGACCTAGGGCAGACTGAGCATTCAGAGATTTTCACAGGGACTGATGTTCGCCAAGCCTGCTTGCATCCAATCACTGGCGAGCGCGACATTGTTGCTACACCTTGGAGCGTCAACGGCCAAAGAACGCCAATCAGAAAGCCAGCGCCTACTCTGGGAGAAAGTAACGAACATGTGCTCAGACATATTCTTGGGCTAACAGAAGATGAGATTATAGATGTACATGACTCTGGAGTGATTAGCGAAAGCTGAGTGGTATACAGAAACAAGGGTAGACCAGATGCGGAAACCACAAGACGAAGTAAAAGGACTCAAGGTCCTTCTTGGGGTCTCTAGTGGATAGCTACGAAACCATACCTGAAGTAATTCATAATGTTTGCCTGAAGAACCCGGACAAAGACGCAATCATTGAAGGGGACAAGCGTGTTACCTTCGGAGAGTTAGATGCAAGTATCACGAATTGTGCGAAGGCTTTTCACGCAGCGGGCATCCAACCAGGAGATCGTGTAGGGCTATGGGCACCGAACTCAACGGAATGGATCGTGATTGCGTTAGGAATTCAATCGGTTGGAGCAGCGCTCGTTCCCATCAACACTCGATACAAGCCTAGTGAAGCCGCATACCCCCTCCAAAAAACAAAAGCAAAGATGCTACTTACGGCTGATGGCTTCATGGGAATAGAAGGCGAGGCCGCAGTTGCAAAAATAAGGCAAGAAGGAGGCCACGACATTCGCACCATCAACATCAATGGAGATGAGGCGAAAGAAGATTCACTTTCCTCCTTCCTATCGTTAGCTGAAAGCATTGATAGCGATCATCGGTCCCGAAGTTTTAAAGATATTTCGGCTTCGACATTGTGCGATATTATGTTCACATCGGGGAGCACAGGAAAACCCAAAGGAGTCCGACATCTTCATGGGCCGACAGTCCGTCAGACATTTAACACGATAGAAGAGAATAATCTTACAGATCTAGATCGGATGCTGGTTATAAATCCTTTTTTTCATGTGTTTGGTTACACGGGCGGTTGGGTTCCTGCATTATTCAGTGGGGCCACCGTGTACCCGCTCCCTGTTTTCGATGTCGATCAAGTGTTAGAACTCATCCAGGATCAGGGTATTACCTATTTTCCAGGTCCGCCGACAATCTTTCATTCCCTTCTTGAACATCCGCGCCTAGCCGAATACGACATGCATTCGCTTCGCTTCTCCCTCACAGGGTCAGCAGATGTTCCCGTCGANCTCATACAAAAAATGCTGGACGAACTAACATTCGACCGAGTAGTCCAAGCTTATGGAATGACCGAATGCGGAACAGCAACAAACACGGTAGCCTCCGATAGTCCTGAAACTATTGCGACAACAATCGGCAAAGCATCCAAAGATTTAGAAGTTCGTATTGTAGATGAGACAAATACTCCTTTAGCTTCCGGAGAAAAAGGGGAGATCGTTGTCCGCGGATATGCAGTTATGGACGGCTATCTCGATGATGATGAGGCCACTTCAGCAGCAATAGACCATGAAGGGTGGTTGCATACTGGTGATCTCGGAACGTGTGATGAAAAAGGTTACTTCAAGATCCTAGGCCGCATAAAGGACATGATCATCGTCGGAGGTTTCAATGTATACCCCGCTGAAGTAGAAGATATAATGCGAGAACACCCGAGTGTTCGCGACGTTGCACTTATAGGTGTTTCAGATGACCGCCTAGGTGAAGTGGGGTGCGCATTCGTGATCTTACGTAAAGAAATTCATCCAGATGACCTTCATCGTTGGTGCCGCGAAAATATGGCGAATTTCAAAGTACCCAGATACTTCGAAATCCTCGATTCGTTTCCCCTAACAGGTTCGAACAAGATATCTAAACTTGACCTTCGGGAAATAGCTACAAAGAAGAAATTAGGTACATAGTATGTCTCGGGAACCGGTCATCGTCGGAATCGGCTTATCAGATTACCCCAAAGCCCCTCACCTTGACTCTCTCATGCATATCGCTCAGGCTACTCAACGAGCTTTGCAGGATTGCGGTCTGACCCTTGGCGATATTGATGGATTTGCCTGTGCCGCCATGCCCACAGACCCAGAACTGCATGTCGAAGCTATCGAACACTTGGGGATAACCCCGAGATGGCTCAATACAACCTATACCGGAGGTTCAGCTGCCCAATTTCAAATTCCCGATGCCATTGCCGCTATTCGTGAAGGGCGAGCTGAAACAATCCTATTCGCGTATGGGTCGGATTTCCTTACGCGCTATGGGCGGACCCTTGGCACAGGAGGTCTCGCAGTTGACGACGGACTATCTGGGCCGCTTCTCTACGAGCAACCATACGGAAGCACCATCGCAACCTGCTACGCCCTAGCTGCTACCCGACACATGAATGAGTATGGGACACGACCCGAGCAGCTCGCTGAAATAGCAGTAGGAGTTAGAGAGTTCGCCAGCATGAATCCAAACGCCATGTATCGGGAACCACTTACAATTGATGACGTCCTTGCAAGCCCAATGATTGCCGACCCCCTGCATTTACTTGACTGCTGTGTGGTTTCCGATGGAGGAGCGGCATTTATTATCACGACCGAAGAACGTGGAAGGGACCTGAAACAATCTCCAATTCATGTACTTGGAGCTTCTGGAGCTAATTCGCATTGGCACATTCACTCTATGCCGAACTTCAGTACTACTGCTGGAACCGTAAGCAGTCAGGAAGCCTACAGACAAGCCGGTGTTCAGCCAGCAGACATAGATACTATTCAGTTCTACGACTCGTTTACAATCACTGCTCTCTTACTTCTTGAAGACCATGGGTTCTGTGGAAAAGGTGAAGGTGGAGCGTTCGTGGAAGAAGGCCATCTGCGTAGGGGCGGATCACTTCCGATGAACACAGATGGCGGGTCATTATCTAGCTGCCATTCTGGTATGAGAGGAACAATGCTCATTACTGAGGCAGTTCGCCAGCTCCGTGGCCAGGGCGGAGAGTCACAAGTTCCTGATTGCGAACTCGCTTTGGCTGCTGGCTGCGGAGGGTTGCTTTCTTATATTGGGACCACAATATTGGGAAGGGAACGGCGTTGATGGAAATTATTGGCGAACAACCCTGGACCCGTGGGCCCATGGACCCGGGCCCCATTGACCGCGAGTATTTTGAGGCAGCTGCCAAAGGCAGGCTCATCATACAAAAATGCCCAGACTGCGGGCTTACACAATTCCCCCCAAAAACGCTTTGCACGTCATGCGGGCAATCCCCTGAGTGGATTGAAACATCGGGGAAAGGACAGGTGTACACCTTCACGGTTGTTCGAAGACATGGGGTCGAACCATTCTCAGGTCTCACTCCTTTCGTGCTCGCTATGATCGATCTCCCTGAAGGAGTCCGCCTCATGGGAAATATCACTGAGGTGGATGTAGACAATGTTCATGTTGGGCAAGACGTTGAAGCCTTCGCAATACGGATAGATGAGTCCATGGCGCTTCCATTCTGGCGACCGATCCAAAGTACCTGAGGGCTAAATGAAAACACTTGCCACAGATTTATGTTTCCCAGAAGGGCCCATAGCCATGCCCGATGGGAGTGTTGTTTTAGTCGAACTTGCACGCGGAACCCTCAGCCGAGTTGACGCGGAAGGGGTTGTTAGTGTTGTAGCTGATTTGGGTGGGGGGCCAAACGGAGCAGCGATTGGTCCCGACGGGTTCATTTATGTTTGTAACAATGGGGGATTCGATGATGAGACAGATCCATCTGGACGGTTCGCGTCGCAAATGCCTCGACAATATGTTGGAGGATCGATTCAGCGTGTCAATCTTCAAACCGGAGAAACAGAAGACCTTTACCGTGAGTGCAACGGGCATAGTCTTCGAGGCCCCAACGACATCATATTTGATGAAAGTGGAGGGTTCTGGTTCACAGATCTAGGGAAGACATGGCCTCGAGCACATGATCATGGAGGCGTGTACTATGCATCAATCGATGGGCAAAATATCCAAGAAGTCATCTATCCTCTCATCACCCCAAATGGAATAGGTATATCTCCAGATGGCTCCACCCTCTATGTTGCAGAAACAACCACAGGTAAGATCTTCCAGTGGACGATTACCGGACCGGGTCAACTTGACAGTGGAAAGGGCCAACGACCGCGACCGAAACTGCTCTTCGCATTACCGGATGGTCTCCGTTTCGACTCAATGGCCGTAGATGCAAGTGGGTATGTAAACGTTGGTGTTCTATCGTTGGGCTCAATGACTGAAAACGCCGGAGGTATTTGTGAAATTTCGCCCGGAGGAGAAGCCAGAATCATACCAACAGGTGACCCCATGACAACCAACATCTGTTTTGGTGGAAAGGATCACCAGACAGCTTTTATTACCTGCTCGGATTCGGGGACACTGCGCTCATTTCCATGGCCGAGAGAAGGAATCAAGCTACCTTTCTTTGAAAAAGTCCTCTGATCTTTCGTCAATTGCGAACCACGTACGATTATGTAATACTTAATTTACCAACCATATGGTTGGTAATGGGTCCTTAATTACAGCGTTAGGTGCCTTCATGTTTAATGAGATGGGGAAAAGATATGAATGAAGATCTTGAGATTATGATTGATACGAAGAATGGTGAATGGATTGACCTTGGTTTACCTAACAGCGAACCAGGAGAGAACGCCATGATGATTCTTCGAATCAGTGAAGAAAATGGAAGCTACACGGCGCTTATAAAGTCCAAAGCCGGAACAGTTATTCCTCCACACACCCACCTGGGTGAAACAGTGGTTTTTGTGCTTCAAGGTGACCTGCAATACCGTGGCGGTGTCGCATACGAAGGTGGCTACATCTATGAACCAGCTGGAGCCGTTCATGAAGCTACGAAACATGATACTGATACGATCTATTTTGTTCATGTGGCAAACGGTGCGATTTTCATGAATGAAGATGGGACAGAAGGCCCTACGTATACGTGGCGTGAGGTTAAAGCAATCGTCGACGCGCATAATGCTGCAAAAGCAGAAGCTGCAGCATAGACACCNGTCGTCACCGATACCCAATTTGGGAAGGAAACTATGGGAAAGACGGTACTAGTAACTGGTGCGGGATCAGGTTTCGGACGGGGAGCAAGCATTGCTTTGGCTGAACGCGGCCACAACGTTATAGCCACGACTGAAACCGAAGAACAAGCNACTGAGCTTGCNGCGGCNCATCCNGANNTACAAGTTGAGAAGNTCGATATCACCACAGATGATGTCGACAAAGTNGNNCAATGGGANATTGANGTACTNATAAANAATGCGGCTATGGGTCANACGGGNCCGATGGCCGATGTACCAATGGAACGTATACGNGCNATNTTTGANGTTAANGTCTTTGGCACATTGTCAATAACGCAAAAAGTACTCGCAGGAATGATCAAACGTGGAGCCGGACGAGTAATTGTCATGTCCTCAATTGGCGGCCTGCATTCTTTTCCCGCCTTTGGCCCATACAACATGACTAAGCATGCTCTCGAGGGTATGGCCAAGGCCATGCGTATAGAACTTGAACCGCAAGGAGTGGATGTCACATTAATTAACCCCGGACCCCATGACACAGGGTTCAATGATTCCATGGCGGAATCAATGTGGGAATGGTTCGGAGAGGACTCGTTGCAGTCTCCGAACATGGAAATGTTTACCATGATGCGGAGCGCAGCTACAACAGATCAAATGGACCCGCAGGCGGTTGTTGACAAACTCGTAGAGTTGGTTGAAGCTGAGACTACGAAAGAACACAACATCGTCCCTGAAGATGGCGTTGAAGACCTCAATGAGGCGACAGGTTTAGATCATTAAATAACACACAAATAATTCCAGGGGAAGGGAAATTATGACAGCAGTAGAAGAAAATCCATATGCATCTGAGGCTCGGTATCATGACCTCTATCCAGAAATGGGAACGGATGAAGTCTCAACCGAGCCGTACTATTCTGAAGAGTACTTCCAGCTAGAAAAGGAATATATTTTTAAAAAGTGCTGGTTCAATGCTGGAAGAATCGAAGACATTCCTAAAGCTGGTGATTACGTCGTCAAAGAAGTTCCTGTTTGTGATACATCCATTGTGATCGTCCGACGTAAAGATGGCGGTCTCAATGCCTTTCATAATGTGTGCTCTCACCGAGGAAATAAAATGGCCTATGAAGAGTCTGGGAATGCTCGATCCTTTAATTGTCGTTTTCACGGTTGGACGTATGATCACGATGGGGACCTCATAGTCGTTCCAGATGAAGAGAATTACTTTAACCTCGATAAATCGTGTTTGGGTCTGAGCATGGTGAGTGTTGATACCTGGGAAGGATTTATATTCGTGAATGTTGACCCTTCTCCGAAAGAAACTCTTGAAGAATATATGGGTGATTTAGGTAAAGGGCTTCAAGGTTACCCATTTGCGGAGACATCGGGTCAAGTCTTCACATTTGAAACGGTAGTTAATGCAAATTGGAAATTAGTGAAAGATGCTTTCCAAGAAGTTTGTCATACGCCATTCCAACACAATCGTTCGCTCCCAGATGCATACATCAGCGAAGCGAATCCTCACACGCGTTTCATTGATATGGCCATTGTTGGCCGCCATGCCCGAGCTTCACTCTTTGGCAATATGGAGCACATGCCAAGCCCTCTTGCAATGCAGGCCTATGGGTATGGGGCAACGATTGCAAGTGCTTCAATGGTTGATGGTGAAGAAGTATCCTCAGCTCTCGCTCCGCCTGGAGTTAACCCGACAGGAAGTAGTGACTGGTCCTTCGAGTTGCAGGTATTTTTCCCCTCTTTCTTCTTAGCGGTAACGCAGGGAAGCTACTTCACGCATCAATTCATTCCGTTAGCTGCAGATAAAACCCATTGGTTTTCCACTACGTGTTTCCCAAAATCCACTAATGCCGCTGAGCGCTTTAGCCAAGAATACGGGCGTGTCATGTTCAGAGACATTATGAACGAAGATGGAAGACAAATAGAAGAAACCCAGTCAATGCTGAAATCAGGGGCAAAGAAAAGTTTCATTCTTAAAGATGAAGAGTTGTTTATCCGTCAAGCATTATGGCAAGGCAATGAAATGATTATCGAAAATCAGAAAGGGGCCTGATGGGAGACATAACGNTACCAGAAGACTTTCAAGANCTTTCTGTATGGTCTATGTGGGANCTTGATCTGATGAGNGANCGCAGCTTGCAACGATCTGANTCTTCTATGGAGGACATNCAGNCNTTCTATGATGCGATGCTTCCCCGCATGGAAANNATTCTCAAGTATCTCGTGACTGTCCCNATGTCGGATGAGATGGAGCCTGAAGCAAAGTCGCTTCTTAANCTTNCGAAATCGATGGCTGAAGTAGCTCCNGCCGTTGAGCAGTTCTTTGAACCNACNATTTCATTNGGNTTTGATACAAGCCGTTGGGAACACGGCTCAGANTNACNATCTGGTTAATTTGAATTTGCTGTNTAGGCTCCGCCGAGGACGATNGCGGTTCCGATGATCGCCNATACNGTNANNNTGTCATCGCGAAAAACNACACCNAGNANTATCGCTACTATTGGGATNAGGTAGGTCACAATTGATGTNCGGACAGCACCAACCCTNCCGTTGAGTTCAGCTGCNAGAGCATANGCTATGCCGGTACCTCCNGCTCCGAGAGCGAGGCAGGCGANCATTGGCCCCCACCCGAATCCGCTGTCAGTNGCTCCAATGATGCCNTAAGGNGNGGANAGAATNACAGCNANNAGAAGNGCCCANCGAACAACCGGAATNGCTCCATACTTTCGNTGNAGAGGTCCNGCNATATGGACGGCAACCGCATANGAAAGGACGGCAAGTACNACAAGNAGAACNCCNAGAGCNTTTGTNCCGTCTGTGGTTACTTCAGGAATNCCGATCAGGANAAGNCCCCCCAGCCCTGTNGCGACTCCTAGAAGTTGTTTCGANGCGGTTGGTATNTTAAACATTGTTAGCCCAACGACNACAGTGAGGATAGGCATNGCNCTATTGAGCATTCCGGTCATAGATGAATTGATCCATTGTTGGGCGACAGGGAACATNGTTAACGGGAAAGCCATCCAAGTAACNCCNAGCCACATAACCATTTTTCGGTCTTNNGCTTCGATCCGTGGCGCCCGTATGGGAATCGCCCATAACGNCAGGCATCCAAATCCGATACGGAAAAAAGTAACAAGACCCGGAGAGAATGCTTCCAAACCGATATCGATAAAGAAAAATGATGCTCCCCAAATACCCGCTGCGCCCAGAAGGAGACCCCAGTCAAGGAGTTGAAATTTAGAATGTTCAGCTTCTACTCTGTCAGCCACCCCGTAAGCCTAGGGGCAATTCCGGNGAATGCACCTATCGGGTGCAGATGAGTGCTCCTTGCCCATCTTCGGTATCAGGATTTCCATCAGGGTCCGTTCCAACCAGAAGGCACGTTCCGGAAGGAACTGTTGGAGTTGGTGGGAAAAGGTCAGATTCAAATTCTCCATTGTCGTCCGCTATCCCTAGAAAAAATGGGTTGGCGTAATCACATGTAGATGGGNAGAGCTCTTCGAACGTTTCATACGTTGCAGCGCACCCGACGCCACCAACGAGTTCGCCTGGATAAAANCCGCTTCCCCTAATAACACCCTGCCATAGTGANCCATCAACGATTCCGGGGCTNACAACAATCTCTATCCCAGGGTCAGCAAATAAAGCACTACTGGTCATATCTGGGGTTTCCTCATCGGTAAGCACCTGAGTATTTTCAGAACACACGATCGCACCTGGCCCGTCATCAGTCTCAGGGTTGTCATCGGGATCAGTTGTAACGAGTAGGCATGTTCCTTGAGGTGATGTTGGTACCGGATCATTAACTGTGGCTACAAAATTCCCTTGGTCATCAATGAAAGCAATAAGTGGCTGGGAAAAATCGCAAACTTCAAAAATATTACTTATAACAGTTTCAAATGATCCNGCGCATCCGAAAATGGCAGTAANGATNCCAGGAGGCATTCCGGAACCTTCAACAGAACCCGACCATAAGTAACCATTAGTGAAACCGGGGCTGACAACAATTTCGATACCTTCGTCGGCGAGCATAGGGTCACTGACTAAGTCAGGGGCATCAACGTCTGGGAAGACCTGACCTTCTCTGAAATCATTCGGGTCGTCCGATCCCTCATTGGGCTCATCATCGTCGAGTATTCCTGATGCTAGGACCGCCGCGAAATCCTCTGCTGAAAGCTGGCCAACGCAAGTCTGTACTACTTCCCCCATGTGGGTATCTAAAACTTGGTCGTTATCACCCGTCTCGAGAATCACCATGAGTTCAGCAGCAGAAAGTCCGTTTATTTCAAGTGTTTCATCTATCCAGCATTCATTGAAAGCAAGTGGAACACCATCGTCATTTTCAGAACTTTGGATGGACTTTACTAATGCGATTAAGGTATCTCGCTCACTACTGGCTGTTTCGTTGCTGGGTACGTCGTCAGCCTCGACAGGGGTCGCCTGCTCTTCGGATGTTTCGTTAGTAGATGCTGAAGCAGGTGTTGATGTTCCGTCGCCGCTTCCTCCGCAACCCGCGATTAAAGTGCACAAGATACAGATTGGTATAACTAATTTTGCTGGAAGAGAATAGAGCATGGTCTAATTGTATGACCGGGTTACCGAAAGGATGTTACATGAGCGTTAAAGGTTGGAGTTATGGGATGCAACTTCCAGTTCAGACACTGACGAGAACCCTAGCTGACCCGTGGGAGGAAGATGCAACCGTTGAAGACCTAGTAACGATCGCTAAAAAAGCTGAGGNAACCGGACATAGTTTCGTCGGGGTCTGTGATCATATTGCGATTCCTGACAACGACTATGCGGCGAATATGAGAACTACTTGGTATGACACTGTAGCGACGCTGTCTTATCTGGCTGCACATACGACAACCGTGAATCTGCTTTCAGTGGTGTGGGTTGCCGCATATCGGCATCCTCTTCAAACTGCGAAATCGTTCGGCACNNTAGACCATCTTTCGGGGGGCCGGGTGATCATGGGAGTCGGCGCAGGCCATGTCGAAGCTGAGTTTGAAGCGTTAGGNGTTGACTATGCTCAACGAGGGAAGATTCTCAATGAAAACATTGACGCAATTNGCGGAGCCTTTCAAAGTGATTATGCCAGTTTTGATGGTGACTTCTACTCGTATGAAAACGTCGGAATTGCTCCCNGCCCAGTCAATGGATCTCTGCCGATTTGGATTGGTGGATCCGGTCGAGCTTCATGGAAACGTACTGGCCGACAAGGAGACGGGTACATTCCGATGGGTGCCCCAGTGGACTCGTATCCAGAGATTGTTGACACGATTATGGCGGCGGCAGTCGAAGCTGGGCGCGGCGACGCTAAATTTGCAATTGGGTACATGCCCGGATGGGCGTACCTCACTGGAGAGGAGGCTCCTGACGGGTTACCTCCAGCATGGATCATAGGAGCTGAGGCGTTGGCTGCTGACATTCGTGCGGCGCGAGAAGCTGGGGCGAATACGTTCCACATGAAGTTCAGAGGTCGAACCCTGTCGGAATACTTAGAGCAGCTTGATGCTTTTTATGAATCTGTTGTCCCGCTCGTGAATGAAGCGTGATATCAGTGGGAAACGTTGAAGATCAGTTTCTTATCCGTGATCTTCATTCACGATACGCGGACATTTGTAGCAGGAAAGCATTCGGGGATTTAAGAGATCTGATTCTTCCGGACGCTCATATTGTTCTTGATCTTCGGGGAACGACGTTGTCTTTTCGCGGCCCCAATGAAATCGGCACTTTTATTGCTGAGTCACTAGAAGCTTTTGACTTTTTTCAGTTCGTTGTTCGCAACTCGGTTGTCACTATTGACGACTCCGGTAAGGCGGCTGGGGGACGATTATGGATGAGCGAAATGCGCCGTGTGAAAGCTACAGGCATGTGGTCAACTATTTTTGGTGTTTACCATGATCAGTATTTGAAGCATGCCGGTTCATGGATGATTGCGGGACGNNGCTATCATTCGTTGGCGCGACTAAGCCATGGATTAGAGTCATGCGATGTTTTTGACTTNCCAGAAGAATTCAATGACCTGACCTAGCTCCTATATTGGNAGGTTTCCTGTCGCTCTTCTTGTAGAACCTTCATCGGTGTAGGCGGCAATGGTTCGCTGCGCTATACGCATTTGATGTACTTCGTCAGCCCCATCAGCAAATCTTGCCCACCGGGCGTGCTGGTACATGTGTGCCAGCGGCGTATCCGTTGAGTAGCCGAGAGCTCCATGCACTTGAATCGAACGGTCAATGACTCGTCCAAGCATGTTCGCCACAAAATGCTTCGCCATGGAAACTTCAGCTTTGAAGTCTTCTTTCCTGTCGATCTTATGGGCGGCGTGGAGGACCATCAATTTCGCTTGATACAGTTCCATTGCTGAATCCGCTATCATCCATTGGATTCCTTGTTTCTCAGCGAGAAGCGACCCGTGGGAGAATCGGTTCAATGATCTGTCGACCATCATGTCTAAGGCCATTTCTGCCTGAGCGATCCACCGCATGCAGTGGGCAAGTCGAGCGGGGCCTAGACGGTATTGTCCAAGAAGGTGCCCCTGTCCTCGACCCCCGAGCATCTGGTCTTTATGNACTCTGAGGTCTTCAATGATTATTTCACTATGGCCGGTACCTCCGTGCATTGTTTCAATTTGCCGAATCTCATTCCAGCCTTCGGCCGGAAGATCGATAATGAATGCTGAGTTTGCTGCCTGAGGAATATCGGGGTTCTCTTCGGTTCGGCAGACAAGAATAGCGAAGTTTGCACGGTGGGCATTTGAGATGAACCATTTGTGCCCATTGATGACCCATTCGTCGCCATCCTCATAGGCACTAGTCTGAATTAGTGTTGGGTCCGAACCAGCAACTTCAGGTTCTGTCATAGCGAAGCACGACCATGTGGTCCCATGGCAGAGAGGTTTGAGATATTTCTCTGCCTGTTCTGGAGTGGCCCAGTGGAGGAGCGTGTGCATATTTCCCTCATCGGGAGCTTGGCAATTAAACACCCATGGTCCGTAATAGGANTTNGCTGCCTCTGCTTGGACCATTGCTAATTCAACATGTCCAAGGCCCATACCGCCCCATTCTTCGGGCATATGGGGTAGCCAGATNCCTTCCTTATGNGCCTGCTTGCGAAGCTGGATTAAAATCTCGGTTCGTTCTTTACCTTCAAGTGGTTCGCCACTTTCCCCNCCTTCNAGCTTTGCTTCTGCNGGTTTGATNACATCATCGACAAAAGTACGGATTCGTAGCCGTATTTCCTCGAGTTCGGGTGTGAGAGTAAAATCTATAGCCACTGGGTACTCCTACGTTTAGATAGAAAATTGGATCTATAGGTATTAGATCATTCAAAAAGTATCTGGTCCAACCCAGATGNTCAAAGGAGCATTATCTTAAGTGATCTTCTAAGCTTCAGGTATGGAACTAGTTTTAGATGGAAAAACTGCACTTGTAACCGGCGGATCAAAAGGCATCGGCAAAGCTATCGCTAAAGGCTTTGCAGATGCTGGGGCGAACGTGATGATCACCAGTCGAAAAGCCGAAGTATGTGAGAGCGCTGCCGATGAAATCGGCAGAGGTTGCGAATGGGAAGCAGGGAACGTTGGAGATCCTGAACATATGGAGCAAGCCATTGATCGCACCATCGAGTTATTCGGTGGGGTCGATATTTTGGTGAATAACGCTGCGACGAACCCTTATGCCGGACCAATGATTGATGCTGATTTACCCCGATGGAAAAAAACTATTGATGTCAATATGACAGCGCCCTTTCTCTGGACACAGATGGTGTGGCANAAATATCAGAAAGAAAACGGCGGAGTTGTTCTAAACATCGCTTCAGTAGGGGGATTAGAAACGAATCCAATGCTCGGCGTCTACGATGTCACCAAAGCAGGCTTAATTCATATGACAAAACAATTCGCCGCTGAACTAGCCCCCCAGGTACGCGTCAATGCAATATGCCCAGGATTAATTAAAACGGATTTTGCCCGAATGCTCTGGGAAGGCGACGGTGGAGACATGGTGGCGCAGCAATACCCGCTGAAACGTCTAGGTGAAGTTGAAGATATTTCCGCCGCCGCTTTATATCTCGCTGCTGACTCTGGAAGTTGGATCACCGGCCAAGCTATAGTGCTTGACGGTGGCGGACAGATAAAATTCTAAAACCGCAGATCTCCCGATGTGTATCTCGGTATCTACTTTTCCAATCCCTCTTCAGGGTGCCTTTCAATAAGAACATCAGCCCAGTGTGAACGCCCAGTATTTCTCAGTCGCTCGAGGTATGACGGAAGATGCCCNCGAACATGAAATGGCCCTCCCTCATCCAAAACGATTTCCAGAGGATCTATAGGGCTATAGCTTCTTGACAGTTGCTCATCAGTCCAATCTTTTAAGATCGAAGATCCCTCACTAACTAGGTCTGGCGTTGAGGCAGCCAGATCATGCTGCTCATGTGGATCCTCTGAAATGTTGAAAAGCATTTCCTCATTCCAATGGCCATGGTAGCCATCATGCCACGTCCGTAAATAAAGATGATTCTTCCACCTGACCGAACGTTGGCAAGACCAGGCACCCTGTGAAAGCACGAGATGATCTCTTCCTCCTTCGGTCTTTTGCTTAAGGTCATCCGCCAATGACTGTCCATCCCAATGCTTTGGAATTTTTACGCCAGCAAGATCAGCAACCGTTGTCGCGATGTCTAAGTGATAGTGCAGTCCCGAATTTATTTGNGGTTCCAGACCTGGCCAGAACAGAACAGCGGGTATATGNCAGGTAGCTTCATCAGCAGCTTGATGATCNGCGTAGACGCCGAGCTCGCCAAAAGCTTCTCCATGATCAGAACTTATCAACACAGCGGTTTCATCACGGATCCCGAGATCTTCTAGTTTGTTCAGCAACACCCCAACAGCGTCATCAGCGTACCTAACGCCTACATCGTAGCCATCGAAAATNTGTTTGAGCGCATCCATTGATGATGCATCCCATGGTTGCCGTGGNGGAGGTTCACCCCATTCGTCNGGACGAAANCCCCANGGCTCTTGAGCCGAGTGAGGCCCTGAAAGCTCCCAGTTCCTCAATCGGACCTCTTCGGTATGCCAATCAGGAATAGGGTCACCAGCAAAAGGGTTTCCGTAATGCTCTGGAGTCGTATAGGGAGTATGAGGGTCCCAGAGATGAACGTGAAGGAGCCAATCGTTATCCTTTCCTTTTCTTTCAAGCCAATCGATTGCACTCGGAAGAACCTCATCGGCGCGTTCTCCTCCAAAGCCGCGCATTAGATTCATTGCTTCCATAAATCCGCTATTCCACCAACTTGCCCCATGGCGAAAAGGAAATGATGAAATTGAAGCTGTACGCCAGCCCGAGAGAAAAAATACTGATGCCCACGATCCGAGTGAAAACCGTCCGAAGAAATTCCGACCGGACCCTTCTGGTCTTAAATCAGCTGCAATTCCTCCATGATTNACNACACCATTGCGNATACCAAACATGCCAGTTATAAAAGCAGTTCGGCTGGGAAGGCACGGAACATCGGACGCATACACGTTCTGAAATTGGGTACCTTGGTTTGCAAGGAGGTCGATGTTCGGAGTTGTATCCCGATGGTAGCCCGCACATCCAAGGTGATCTGAGCGAAGCGTATCGATATCGATAAAGAGAAGGCGCATACCCTATTTTTAGCCGCGAAACCATTCAACGACGAACTGGTTGTCTTCTATCCTTGAAGTTAATCTTTTCTTTGAGATCGTTTGGACTACCCCATAGGTTAATCTCGACGATTAAGGACACCATTATGAAAGACAAGCCCTATCTCTCTTTGCAGCTTCGGACATTCGCTTCCGAAGAACCTGAGTCTTGGAGTCCGGTAATTGATCAAGCTGTTGCAGCTGACCGGGCAGGNATTGGGAAAGTCGTCGTTTCCGACCATGTTGTTTTTGGAGAGAACCTTGACGCGTATGCAGATCCGAGTCTTGGGGGGCTCAGCGGCGGGAAGCAACCCACTGGCCCTGATGGGTTGTGGCTAGACCCTCTGACTGTACTCTCTGTTATCGCCGGCCGTACTTCTAATATCCGCTTAGGGACAAGCATTCTTTTAGCTGCTTTACGTCGCCCTGCGGTGTTAGCTAAATCTGTAGCGACTCTCGATGTCCTCTCAGAAGGAAGAGTTGATCTTGGTGTAGGTGTCGGTTGGCAGAAAGAAGAGTATGAGGCATGTGGNCTGGATTTTTCTTCCCGTGGTCGATTGCTGGACCACACACTTGAAGTATGNCAGCTGATCTGGTCTGAANNAANNNCNTCCTATGANTCTNCTGAGCTGACCTTCTCTTCTATACACGCTATGCCGAAACCGACACAGAAANCTGGAGTTCCCTTGTGGATCAGCGGAACCGTGAATAAGCGTTCAATGGNCCGTTTGGCGAAATTTGGGAATGGNTGGATTCCATGGGGCGAGGACGCTATTAATATTTCCAACGGTATTGAATCGATGAGAGAAGCAGTCTCAANATTGGGCCGTGACCCTTCATCGATAGCAGTTGTGGGTACTCTTCCGATCGTTCGCGAGNNAGATACGATCAACATTGATGCAACAATGGAAAATGTTCCATCACTNGTGACNAGTGGAGTAACCGACTTCCGCGCATATCTTCCTATCCCCAAAGGGNTNGAAGAAGCAACNGACTATCTTTCGGGNGTGGTCCAACGGTTCCAAGAGGTGATATAGCNCGGGGGAGCTCATTTTTTTNGCNACTCCCCNCATCCGTGNGCTACAAANTTTTTTCNAGGCAGGTCTATGACAGGAGNTCTCTNGTTTCGGCAATGAAATCAAGGTGTTCTTGNAGNTTNGTTAANCCNCAATTCATTGTTACAACACANGCGTGAGTNCCNCCGTGATCTTCCCATCGTTTCATNGCATCAGCNGCTTCCGCTGGCGTTCGTCCACGTAACGCAATAAGTTCTAATCCAAAATNATCTANAGATCGGCCATTCTCTTNTAGGTAATGTTCCACACGNGTGCGNCCTTCNTTGCATCTTTCGAAATCTCCTGCAAACATAAATCCGTCACCAATCTTTCCTGCTCGGCGGAAAGCTACTTCACTGAANCCGCCCAGCCAGATGGGGATCTGTCGGTTTGGTCGAAGATTAATGTTTCCTCTATCGAGCTGGTCAAATTCTCCCTGAAAACTAAAAAGTGGCTCNTCCCAATAACGGCGCAGGAGTTCAATTTGTTCAGTTAATCTTTTCCCTCGTGAGTTAAAGTCCTCGCCTAANGCATCATATTCAACGTAGTTCCATCCNGTGCCAACACCCAGTCGTAAGCGTTCGCCTGATAGAAGATCAACATCGGTGGCCTGTTTTGCCACAAGCGCTGTCTGCCGTTGGGGGAGGATGATCACTCCGGAAGCGAATTCGATGCGCTCAGTAATTGCTGCAAGGTAGCTAAACATCGTAAATGGGCAATGGAACGGATCTTTGTCGGTATAAGGACCCCAGAGTTCAGGATCACGTTCTGCATGGTCAGCGCCGACAACATGGTCATACGCGAGCAAGTAGTCATACCCCAACTCCTCAGTCGCNAAGCCAATGGCCCGAACAGCTTCTGGGTCCCCATTCANTTCTGTTTGCGGATAAACGACACCAATNTCCATNATTACTTCCTCTTTTNGGGGTTCNGTCGAAAATAGCNAAAAAATNATGTTTTCGCCAACAGAGTTGACTCTCCAGTTCTAATGNCCTACATTAATTACAAGTCGTGCTGCCGATAACTTGGGAGNAANAATGGAATTNGGAATCTTTAGCAATGGGTATATTCCCGGACCAGCCGCACATGATACCGAAGCNGAACATACAGAACTCATGCGCGAATCAGAGTACGCCGTGATCGCTGACAAGAANAACTGGAAATATATCTGGTANGGNGAGCACCATGCTCTAGTNGANTACAGCCANATGTCTGCCCCAGCACCACTCATGGGNTGGGTAGCNGCNCANACTGAAAGAATCCATATTGGTTCAGCAATTACCAGCCTTCCAACGACCAAAGANCATCCNGTGCGGATAGCNGAACGGGCNGCCATGCTCGACCATGTCACNAATAATCGTTTCGAATTCGGAACAGGGCGAGGCGCNGGAAGCCACGAACTTAAAACNTTCAGCGGAACNTTACCTTCGCAAACGAAAGCNATGTGGGATGAAGTNATCCGNGAAATNCCCCGCATGTGGGAACAAAAAGANTACTCNTTCGAAGGAAACGGCTGGTCAGTTCCAGGNCCNCATAACATTNTGCCNAANCCNTATGGGAAAGGACATCCACCTATNTGGGTAGCATGCGGNAANCCTGAAACNTTTCAAAAAGCAGGATCTCTTGGAATAGGAGCTATAGCGTTTAACTTCGAACCAATTCACAACCTGCGNGGAAGATTAGANGCGTACAAAGAAGCNGCTGAGAACCCTGTNGAAATCATNGGNCAATTCCAGAANAATAANGTCATGATGACNAACGGAGTCATCTGNCTCGAAGATCGAGAGCGGGCCCGAGAGATCGCCAAGACACGCGGTAGGGGATACCTCGTCACTATGGTGAATCTCTACCATGATACGATGCCGAAATCACCAGANGGAATTACCTGGCCAGACCCTCCAGCNAGCACCCTCATCGAATGGACCGATGAAATGCTCGACATGATNATNGAAGCAGGATATATGCTTTGCGGAAATCCTGAAGAAGTTTCTGAACAACTCCAGGCATACCAATCAGTTGGCTGCGACCAGGTTGTCTTTGGGCTTCCAGTCGAGGGTATGCAACACGAAGAAATCCAAGAAATGCTCGAAATCTTCGGCGATCAGGTCATACCTGAATTTGATAANGACCCTGTGCATTCAACCACGAAATACCGTGCAACGGCAGAACCCAAGTTTCAAACGTTCAATAACGAACTGCCTGAGGAAGCAAGTCAAGTNAGCATAATCCCAGAATCTGCGATACTGCCGATAAGTGCATAGGCGAATAGGACATTCACNCANCTCATGCCCCGTAACAGTACAGACACGAAAACACGNCTACTTGATCANGCTGAGAAAATGTTCGCTGAAGATGGNGTCTACGCNGTAACAAACCGGCAGATCACTGAAGCCGCCGGNCAGAAAAATGAATCNGCCCTAAATTACCATTTCGGNACACGCAACGAACTNATNATNGCGTTACTGACCCGAAGNGGTAAAGAGTTGGATGCTGCTCGCGCAGAACGCCTCACAGAGATAGGGGACAACCCNNCAGCACGTGAGCTCGTGCATCTGCTAGTTGATGTGTATGCCAGTTGCCTTCACACGGAGAACGGATGNCACTACCTGCGGATCGTGGACCAATTGCGAGGNTGGATGACCGATTGGGAGTTTATTGCTTCCTTTGAAGACGATAACGTCCATGAACATCTCCGANATATCCTCGAGATTCTTCAGAACGAAACTGACGCCCAACGTGTACTCGGCATGATTATGCTTATGACAGCAATGACAGCTAGCCGAGCTCAACAAGTTTCNGTTGGGCGTAAACTCCCGAANACNCATGATGANTATGTGGAGACGCTTACAGACATGCTNACCGGCGTTCTACTCGGATCAAACTAGCCAAANTGACAACATACAGAGCTAGCACTTCATAGTTGGATGGGTTGTGTGTACCTATCTAAGGCACACACAACCCATCNCTACTATCGGTTCGCAATGAACTAATTTTGTGGTAATACGGCAATGCCGCCACCACCACACCCAGCGAGGTTGATGGTTGCACTAATCGTTTCGGATAGTCCGAGAGGTCCGCCNGGNCCAGCAGGAAGNGCATATCCAGTCAGTGACCAGGTAGGGAATCCACCATCNAGANATGGCCATTGAGNTGCACCAGGGAACATTTCACCAGCGGTGAAAACNTCCTGCCAGTAATAGTCGTCAATATCCCCAGTCGCTATTTCACGGAATTGGGTTACAGCCCCTGCATCTGTCGTTACAGTCAGCTCAACCCGATAACCGGGAGCCCTATCCTCAGGATTATACGGTGGTTCAAGNCGGGAGATAAAGCNNGNACAACTCNTATCCGAATAATTCGTATACGGAGCTGCATACGCGATTCCAGGTGTTGTAGGAGTTGGTGTTGGCTCCGGTGTTGGATCCGGTGTTGGCTCCGGTGTTGGATCCGGCTGTGGAGTAGGTGTTGGCGTTGGATCGGGCACCGGTGTAGGNGTTGGCTTTGGTTCAGGTGTCGGTGGCGGCGTTGGTGTTGGTTGCGCCGTTGTCCCNGGATTCTCAAAGCAAGTGTCACCGTAGCCAGGTAACGAACCGTAGTAGGTCAGCTCGATATCTGATTCGTTGGTGGGAGTACCATCCTCATTTAGTAGCTGCCATATCCCATCGATTTCGCCCCATAGAGAACCATCAGGTGCTCTCCATTCGTCGATGCCGTCGTCATTGACGTCTACCCAGCCCCAACCTTGGTCTTCGCAGTGGCATTCTTCAATCCAGCCGGGAAGGAATTCATANGACCAAATATCATCTAGNCTTTCNTCACTTGATGTCCACNAGCCGTCTTCCTGTGGGAACCAGACATTACCGAGCGGATCGTTCCAGACCCAAACGCCGTCTTCTTTTTGTTCCCAACCCCACTCAGGGCACTCTTCACATTCTTCAATCCAACCNGGNAGGTCCGTGTAGTCCTTCCAACCTATGAAAATGGTTGGACCCATGTAGTCTTCGTCTACGTCAATCTCTGGAGACCAGACCCANTCATCTTCTTCAGATAGTACNAGTGTGATGATTTCTCCGGTTGGGCTGTGCCATTCCCAGCTTCCATCTTCGTTTTGGACCCAACCCCACTCAGGACATTCTTCACAATCTTCGTCGTATCCTGGGAGGTCTGTTATTTCAGGAACAGGTTCGTAAGTGTACCCTTCGTCGTTTTCGGAGTCATCGGTCTCCATTACGAAGCTGACAGGTTCCATTTCATATGGTGGCGACCAGTTGCCCATGGGATCGTATGTCCAGATGGTGCCGTCAGGCGCATGCCATTCCCAGCCGCCTTCTTCGTTTTGGACCCAACCCCACTCAGGACAGTCGAAGCAATCTTCTGTCCAGCCGGGAAGGTCTCGGTAGTCTTCGTAGGTCACGCCGAAGTCAGGATCGTCAGCAAGGACGCCGGCTCGCACCCAACCTGTTCCGTCCCACATCCACCATGAATACAGTGATTCAGGATCCATGCCTGGTTCGACCCATACGTATCCGGAATATATGGACCCTTCATCTACGGAGCCAAATTCTGCTATTTGCCAGCCCCATTCACCATCTTCCGGGCAGGGTGGGAAACAGCCTTCGAAGGTTTTCTCTTCGTCGTTGTCATAACCGTCGTAGTCAGATTCAAAGTCTTCGGAGTATCCATCATCAACATCATCGACATTAACGTCTTCACCTTCCTCAGCAGGCGTGATTTTGACGAATTTCTTAGAGCTCTCTTCATTTTCGTTTAGAACATCGTCACTACTCTTGTAGTCACCGTTCTCGTCATAGTCATAAGACGGAACGTCGTTATCGTAATTGGGGTCATCCCCTCCTTCGTAATTGGGGTTATCCCCTCCTTCATCTTCCGGACAGGGGTAACACTCTTCTATATACCCTGGTACATCAGCTTCAGTGTCGAAGACGTCACCAGAATCTAGGTCTTCCCATCCGGGAAGGCTTGATTTCCAGATAAATTCTCCTGCTTTTGTTTTGAGGATCCAGTCTCCGTCACCATTTTTGTGGATGCCATATGGTGGGTTCGGTGGGCATGCCTCTTGAGGTGTTTCTTCTGGAGTTGGTGTTTCTTCTGGAGTTGGTGTTTCTTCTGGAGTTGGTGTTTCTTCTGGAGGTTCTTCTGGTGGGAGGAGTGGGTTACCACACGCGCAACGCGCTCGAGGGATACCATCTTCATCTACCAGTACTGCAGTTCCCGCTTCTAGTACAGCGAGGAACGGAATAGCCTCACCGTTCGAGTATCCATGATTTGTTACTAGTACGTTTTGCAGAAGAACCGCTGGAGTTAACCCGCGAATGTAGTCGGATAGTTCATCTACAGGTATGCCCTGGACCTCTGCCCAAGCAGCTCCTATAGCGGGGTTTGCTTCAAGAAATGCGATTAGCTTGTCTATATCGCAAGCATTCTCTCCAGTTCCACCGTATAGGCCAGTAGCGCTACCGCTAACTTCACCGGTTTCCAGTATCTCTGTCGGAATATCTAGCGTATAAACCGCATACGAGGGTGTAAACGGGTCAGGGCCAACAGATTTTGCCGGTTGATAGACATAGTCTGTCACTGGCGAAAGGTCTGCTAACCCTGTTAATTCAGTTTTGGGCTCAGCAGAGCTGTCACTATCGTCGTTATTTACGACAATAAGTGTGGTTACCAACGCAATAATGGCTAAAACAGCCAACGCGGCAAAAGCCTTGACTCGTTTTTGTTGGAATAAAAGACCCATCTGAGCAGTAAAAGTCTCTAATTTTGAAGGTTTGTCATTCATATTTTGTATACCTACGCATTTCTATAGTGTGTTTGTTGTATGAGTAGGACAAATTTCCTGAACAAATCTTACACCCCAGATCATCTTTTTTATAGATTACGGTTAGTTTTGAAAGATGAAACTTGGGTTAGGTCTTGACATTTACAATAAATCCCAGCTCCTTTTACCCACAGAAGCCGTCATTCAGGCAGAAAAAAACGGATTTCATTCTGTCTGGACAGCAGAAGCCTATGGAATAGATGCCCTTTCACCACTAGCGTACTTAGCCGCCGTAACTAAACGCATCAAACTTGGCACTGCGGTCGTTCAGGTAGCTGCGAGAACGCCCGCCGCTACGGCCATGCACGCAATGACAATCGACGCCCTCGCAGGTGGTAACCGGACCATCATCGGTTTGGGGGTTTCCGGACCCCAGATCGTCGAAGGCTGGTACGGTCGGCCATGGGGAAGCCCTCATCACTGGCTAAGAGACTATGTGGCCATTATGCGTAAGATCCTAGACCGGCAGACCCCTGTCGAACATGAAGGAAAGCAAATCCAACTTCCTTTCAAAGACGAAGGAGCAATAGGTCAAGGCAAAGCTCTTAAATCAATCTTGCGCCCTAGCGGCGGCATCCAAATCTGGATAGCTTCCGGAGCTCCGATGAATACTGCCCTTGCGGCTGAAGTTGCTGACGGCTGGCTCCCCATGGGGTACGGCCCCGACGGATGGGAAATCCACGGGCCGAATTTAGAGAAAGGATTTCAGATTCGCGCAGATGATGCGGTCCCGAAGTCTGAATTTCAACTTTTCACGAATCTAACTGTGGAAATAACCGATGATATTCAGGCAGCTATCGACAAACGAAAACCCATGACAGCTATGTACGTAGGCGGAATGGGAAGTAAAGAACATAATTTTCATAGAGATTCAATGGCTAGAAAAGGCTTCCCTGAACAAGCCAACCTTATTCAAGAACGCTGGCTGGCTGGCGATAAAGAAGGAGCAGTTAGGTCTGTCCCCGATGAGTACATCGATATGGGCGGACTTTTCGGCCCAAAAGAGCGAATTAGGGAGCGGTACCCGCTCACAGTTACCCAAGGGATAACGGGTCAGATCCTTCGATCAACTGATTTAGCTACTATTGAGCTTGTCGCTGAGATTGTCAGCGATCATTCTGGCTTGGATTAGCTCAAGTCGCAGGAAACCTTCGAACCGACTAGTGTCTTCATAGCGCAATGAGGAGGGGGCAATGCCTGAAGCAGTAAATGGTAGTACCACGTTGTTCTACGACACGATGGGTGACCCGGATGATCCGACAATTCTTCTTGTTATGGGATTAGGGGCACAGATGGTGGCCTTTCGGGAAGAATTTTGCCAGCTTCTTGTTCGGGCCGGGTTTCATATCGTCCGTTTTGATAACCGAGATGTAGGCCTTTCATCAAAAACGTCCGGTACCCCTCCCCGCATAGAAGAACTCATCAATATGCAAGGCGAAGACTTACAGGAGGACAAGGTTCCCTACCTCCTTTCAGATATGTCTGATGACGCTTTCGCTGTCCTCGATAGTGCAGGTATCAATAAAGCACACCTTGTTGGAGTTTCAATGGGAGGCATGATCGCCCAGACAATGGTGATCGAACATCCTGAACGGATTCTGTCCCTTACATCAATCATGTCCACCACGGGAAATCCAGAGGTCGGAGGAGCTAAGGCAGAATTAATGATGAAGATGCCTTTGACTATTCCCACCTCCAAAGAAGAAGCTATAGAAGCCTCAGTGGAAACATTCCGTTTAATATCCGGACCGCATTTCGATGCTGAAGACCATGCCGAAGAAACCGCAATGACCTTTGACAGAAACTGGAATCCGAATGCGCAGGGTTTCCAAATTGCTGCAATCTTTGCCTCCGGAGACCGCAGCGAAGCGCTGCGATCTACTGACATACCGACATTAGTGATCCACGGGCGACTCGACCCTCTCGTGCAACTAAGCGGCGGCGAAGCTACATCATCGATTATTCCCGATAGCAAACTGGTTATATTTGACGATATGGGCCACGATCTCCCAGAAGCACTATGGGCGGATATCACAGGCGAAATAATTAGCCATGCTCAGGCAGTGGTCGAAAACTGAAAGGAAATAAATGAGTGAACAAGATGACAATTATGAAGACCTCACCCAATGCGGCCTCGAGTCCGAACTCGAGCAAGAATTGTTAGATGTCCAGCGGGAATGCACGTTCATGTGGACAAATAAAAAGGGCGAAGCATTCGGAGTGATCATGTCATACCTCCCCAGTGACGGAAAGATATGGTTGACGTGCGCAGAACGCCGAGCTCGAGTACCAGCCCTCCGTCGGTTTCCCAGAGCATCAATTTGCATCAACAGCACCGGTACTCCAATGGGAACAGGAAAGACCGTCACCTACAAAGGGTCATGCGTCATTCATGACAGTCGAGAAATAAAAGATTGGTTCTATCCCATTTTTGCCCGCCGCCTCCGCCCAGAGCCAGAAGCAGCAGCAGTGTTCCAAAAATTCCTCGACTCCCCTGAGCGAGTAATTATTGAATTCACGCCAGATTATACGTTGTCCTTTAATAGCAAACTCATGTGGGCACGATCACCAGAAGCGTCAATTCCAGAAAATGATCCGAGGAACGCCGCAAATTAGTCGGTTAGAACCCTCGCCATTCAGGGTCTCGCCGCTCTTGAAAACTAGCGATTCCTTCTTTGGAATCGACAGTTCCACTATTAAGTTCAACAGCCCAGCTTTCTTCTTCGGCAATAGTATGCCGGTCAGTATCTAGGGCCCTGTTAACCAACCATTTGGTAAACATGTGCGCTTTTGTCGGGCCTGAAGCCAGCCGCTCCGCCCATGCAGCAGCAGCATCTCGAAGATCTCCACTTGGAACAACCTTATTGCATAAACCCAGTTCCAGTGCGCGCTCTGAGAGGACATCATCAGCAAAGAACATCAATTCTTTTGTTCTCATAGGGCCGATCAACCTCGGCAGAATCCATGTACCTAGAGCATCTGGTACAAGCCCGCGTCGTGCAAAGACCTCGATAAATTTTGCATTCTCCGACATGATTACCAGATCGCACATAAAAGCCAGATGCGCTCCCACTCCAGCAGCCGTTCCGTTCACAGCGGCAATGACAGGTAGTTCACAATCAAGAATTGAAGACATCAGGGGATGTTGGCCCCGCAGCATCATCCGCCTGGGTTCACCAACAGCTATCTTCGGTGCGTCGTCTGGCCGAGGAGCGTATTCACGCCCAACAGAGATATCAGCCCCAGTGCAGAAAAATCTATTACCTGTTGCTGTCAGTACGACTGCTCTCGCATCGAACTGGCCATTTAGCGATTCAAAGAGTTCAGCCATTCTGTCGCGCATTTGCGGAGAGATAGCGTTCGCCTTATCCGGATTGTTGATAGTTATCCATGCGACATGATCAACAATTTCAAAGAGAACTAATTCATCTAACTGTTCAGCTGCTGCATCCATCTCTTAAGCGTAGCCGAGAACCTGCCCCGAGCGGTGAGCTGGGTATTGACCGATTCTTCAATCGCTAGGCTGTAAGAATTTCCGGACACCTTGAAATAGGCTATTCTCCAAAGGTGGTAAAAGCAGTTCTTTTCGACGTCGCTGGCGTCCTCACAGAAAGTTACGGACACATTATCCTCGAAACGGCTGTAGCTATCGATGCGAATATTGACTTGCTGGCAGAAGCACTCATTCCGGTGTTTCTGGGCGAGGAAGATACTGATGAAATGGGCCACAAACTAGAACGTGGAGAAGTAACACTTGACGAATTCCTCGCATCACTTGGCCCTGTCGAAGAAGACGCACGCGTGTTGCTACATCCTGATTCTTCGCATTTTTTCGGACACGCCTTTAGCCCCAATCGAGAAATGATGGCCTTCGCTAACGAGTTAGCAACAACAGATTGTCTGACTGCCATTGTTTCTAACAGTGTCAAGGAATGGATGCCAGCTTGGGAAACCGCCATCCCAGATAGAAGTATTTTNAATACNGTTATTCTTTCATCTGAAGTGGGACTTCGGAAACCGAANCCNGCCATGTATNCCCTCGCCCTAGAGAGGCTGCAGATTTCCCCTGACGAAGCTGTTTTCTTAGATGATTTTGAACCTATGGTCAAAGGAGCGGAGCAGGTAGGTATACANGCNATTCATGTNACNGACCACGCCGAAGCAATTANGCAGGTCCAAGAGCTTCTGAAATCGTANACCTAATTATGCTAGANACCTTGCTTGTTCTAGTCTGCACATAGAAAAAGGAGACGAGAATGGCTACAAAGTACTATGTTACCGATACTGACTTATCAGATCGGTTCCCTTTATACACCCGCGCGAATGTCGGCGAAGTTTTCCCTGACCCTGTCACCCCGCTCACAAGTAGTACAGGTCTCTGGCAGGCTGAGCTGGGTTGGCGGGATGCATGGGAACGTATAGGTGCTTTCGATACGAGTGAATTCCCGCCAGACCAGTTTTCNCAGTTAGGTGTNGTAGCGGGATACTGCTATTTAAACGCTTCACTTATCCGNCTTTTTGGNGTTCGTGCCCCNGGGCTTTCATGGGANGATATGGATGAGCAGTTCTTTGGNGCNTTACCCGGAGTTCCCACATACGAAGAGCAGNCTGGAGATGAGGATTTGGAGAAAACTGCGGCAATTGGAGCAGTGTTCCAATGGGTCTTGAGCAAATCNCAGCTTGAAGANCTNGATGAACTNACAGCGGANAAAAAAGCNACGGAAGACCTTCGAGCTAACCGGCCTGACTTTACGCAACTCAGCAACGAAGAACTCTTCGCCCAGTTTCAGGAGCTTATGCTCCAGCATAGAAAATACTTCTGCCAACATATTTTTACTACTTACATGGCGACCGTTCCTGTCGGCATCATTTCTGGAGTAGCAGCAGCTGTTGAACGCCCGGATCTTTTTATGCCAATTATCGCTGGTATCGGTGAAGTNGATTCCGCTGAGCCGTCCCATGCACTNTGGGAGATGGGGAGACTTGTAAGTTCATCTTCTGANCTGACAGAAGCATTCGACAATGGGGTGGAAGGATTACTTGANCGGTTGGNTGAGANCGACAGAAGCGATGCACAAGNATTTCTCACAGCTTTTGAAGATTTTGTCTACTCCTATGGTTCAAGAGGTCCCAATGAATGGGAAGTCCGTTCGCCTACTTGGGAGACCCGACCTGAACTCGCTTTGAGCGCTATTGAAAGAATGCGATTAGCGCCAGAAGAAGCAGCTCCGAAAACGCAACATGCAGTNCGCTCCGCTCAACGTGAAGAGGCCGCAGCTCAGTTGCTGGCGATGGTTGAAGGCGACCCCGAAGTCCATGGAGAATTAGCTGCNGGGATTGCTGCTTCGATGGCGTGGTTGCCAGCTCGTGAACGCACCAAAACTAACAATATNCGCCTNATTCATGAAATGCGGGTTCGAATGCGAGTCATAGGTGAACGTATGGTGGCNCTAGAAGCATTTGACGAAATCGAAGACTTCGGGTTTCTTGAGGAAACTGAATACTCGGCCCTTTTCGTTGAACCCCTAAGCATGTTGGAGACCATCAGAGCAAGAAGAGAAGAATACTATGGACTCCTCGAACGAGAAGCACAGTTTCTGTTTTATGGTGAAGCAGACCCTCCCGAAACTTGGAGGCGTCGAGATGAAGCATCCGAAGACCAGCTAGAACCAGGGAGCACGATTCAGGGAATGCCAGGCTGCCCCGGAATGGCACAAGGTCGTGCCNGTGTCATCCTCGACAGTAACGACCCAACAGACCTAGAACCCGGAGATATTCTTATTGCGCCGATCACTGACCCCTCTTGGACGCCGCTGTTTGTCCCAGCTGCAGCTGTCGTTGTTGATGTAGGAGNCCCACTATCACATGCCATCATTGTCAGTAGAGAATTAGGAATTCCGTGCGTTGTCTCAGCAACAGATGCCACAAGGAGAATACCCAATGGNGCNCTTATTCAGGTAAANGGAGATTCAGGAGTTGTAACTGTTCTTGAAGAATAGGNNGTGGNCTCTANCGAGGAATTTCNCTCCAAGCGACATCCTTATCTACNCGAACATCNCCCGGAAGNCCNAGGACGCGTTCTCCAAGGATATTTCGCATAATTTCACTTGTTCCGCCTTCGATAGTATTNGCGCGNGATCGAAGGAATTGNCCTGATACAAATGAACTTCCATGTGCTTCTTCNCTTCTCACCATGGGNTACCCTGCAGGGTGAAGCATTCCTTCGGCACCTTCCAAGCTCATGCAGGTTTCGAAAATCTTCTGGTTAAGTTCAGCGCTAAAGAGTTTCCCAACTGAACCTCCAGGTCCAGCATCTCCGCTTTTCGCTAATACTTTAGCTCGCTGGTTGGTGAGGCGAAGTATTTCAGCCTTTATCCAAAGGTCTGCGACCTGATCTCTCATAACTTTCCGGTCGTGCTCTCCTAATTCGTCTTTCTTTGTATTCCAGAGATTGATAAGAGTCCGGATAGGTCCTCCGCCTTTTCCACCGCTGCCGCCACCGAGTGCAACACGTTCATTCATCAAAGTGGTGATCGCTACGCGCCATCCATCACCCTCATCACCTAAACGCTGGTTATCTGCGATTCTCACATCAGTTAGAAACACTTCATTAAATTCTGCTTCACCCGTGATTTGATACAGGGGCCTTACTTCCACACCGGGGGAATGCATATCAAGGATGAAGTATGACAATCCCTTATGCTTAGGAGTATCTGGGTTGGTTCGAGTAAGTAACATACCGTAGTTAGATAAGTGAGCAAGGGTCGTCCAGACTTTCTGCCCGTTCACCAGCCATTCATCACCATCACGGATCGCCCGACTAGGAATTCCGGCGACATCTGACCCGTGAGTGGGTTCAGAGAAAAGCTGGCACCAAATATCCTCGCCGGTGAAGATCTTTTTCAAGTGTTTTTCATGCATCTCTTCAGTTCCATGGTTCAAGACCACAGGAGCACCCATGCCAATACCAATAGGNTTGACCATAAGGTCGTGATAGGGGACTTTGGCATCNCTCANAACCTGATCCACTATGGATTGCTTACTTCTACTAAGGCCTAGCCCNCCCTTCCCCTCTGGAAAATGAACAAANGCCAATCCAGCATCATACTGTGCTCCTCGAAAGGTATATTGATCGTTCGCATGCGGGTCTACTTCTTCAATAAGAGCTTCTGTTCTCTGCTTGAGTTCGTCATCGGTGATAGCCACTGAAATCCTCGTTCTTCCGTTATCTCGCCGGTAAGGTTTGGCGGCAAGATAAAACCTAGTTAGTATGTCTCCATACAGTATGGCGGCAGCAAACCACCGATAGTCAAGTGGTACGCCAGTTTTTTTAATGTCCGAAAGGGAAAAATGCNAGAAGTAGTCATAGTTGAAGCAGTTCGAACTCCACTAGGTAAGCGGAATGGCGGATTATCCACCATGCACGCCATTGACCTCCTAGGTTCTGTCCAGTCAGAGTTATTCAAGAGAAGCGGAGTGGATCCTGCTGAAGTCGGTCAAGTTGTAGGTGGTTGTGTCGGTCAGGTCGGCATGCAAACAATGAACGTGACACGAAATGCTTGGTTAACATCCGGACTTCCGCTCGAAGTCGCAGCAACAACCGTCGATGCTCAATGCGGATCATCACAACAGGCAACAAACCTCGCCTATGCCCTTGTGGCCGGAGGGGTCGTCGACGTAGCCGTCGGATGCGGTGTTGAACTTATGAGCGGTGTCCCCATGGGAGCAACTGTTCCAAGAGGAGAATCAGAAGTTGGGAAGCCAGTTAACAGAGGATATTGGGAGCGATATGAACTCACTTCNCAATTTGAAGGAGCGGAAAGAATTGCCAAACAGTGGGATATAAGCAGAGAAGAACTAGATGCCTTCGGTAAGTTATCCCAAGACCGAGCCATAAGAGCATGGGAAGAAGACCGCTTCGGATCCCAAATACTAAGTATTGACGCTCCGGATCTTGGAGAAGATGGAAAACTAGCCGATACATCACACAACGTATCCAGAGATGAAGGACTTAGAGAAACGAATCTCGAGGCGTTGGCAGGGCTAAGAACAAATATGCCCGANGGTGTTCACACAGCCGGCACCTCATCNCAAATTTCTGATGGGGCNGCTGCGGTTCTNNTGATGACNAAAGAAAAGGCTGANGAACTAGGTGTTAAGCCCATGGCGACAATCGTNGATTCATGTCTTGTAGGNTCNGANCCCGTTCTGATGCTNACNGGNCCTATATACGCNACNCAGAAACTGCTNGACGATAATGGGCTTACGATGGANGANATAGATGTTGTTGAAATCAATGAAGCATTCGCCTCGGTTGTCNTAGCGTGGGAGAAAGAACTTCAACCAGATATGGAAACTGTGAACCCCAACGGTGGAGCTATCGCAATTGGGCACCCGCTTGGGGGTACAGGAGCCATTCTGCTAACCAAAGCAGTTCACGAACTCCACCGAGCTGATAAAGAATATGCAATCGTGACCATGTGTTGCGGAGGAGGACTAGGAACAGGAACACTGATACGGCGGTCCTAGCAATCAGGATCATACGATGCTTATGTCTTCCCACGAACTTGATGCGCCCCCATGGCTCCGGGTGGAATCCACTATTATGGCGACTGCCAGAGCGATACGACAGTCCTATGATCAACGGTTTAATGACCTTGATCTGAATCTTTCAGAAGCGAGTGTCCTAGCTTACGTTGCAGAGCATGGGGCGCTATCTCAAACTCATATAGCAAAATCACTCGGCCTTGGCCGAGCAGCAACAGGGGCTCTCATTGATGTACTTGAAGATCGGGCCCTAGTTCAGCGCGAGACCGATCCTGATGACCGGAGAGTATGGCTTGTTGAAATTACAATTGCTGGGAAAGAACTAGTCGAAGAAGTGTATGTCAGGGATCAAATTTTACGTAAGCAGCTTCGAAACGGTATTACTCGTCAAGAACGCCAACAATTAGCAGCTGTGCTTGTCCGCTTAGGTAATAACCTTGCGTCAGTCTTGGCTGAAGAAATCGAAACAACATAGAGTTACAAAAAGGAGAGAATTATGGATCTGAATGGAGCATCAGCGGTCGTAACCGGAGGAGCATCAGGCCTTGGAGAAGCAAGTGCCCGAAAACTCGCTGAATTAGGAGCACGCTGTGTCATTGTTGACCTACAAGATGAGAAAGGCGAGGCAGTCGCAAAAGAACTTGGCGGTCTCTACGTGAAAGCTGACGTTGCAGATGAAGAACAAGTGCAAGCTGCCGTCGACGCTGCGATGGAAATGGGACCATTACGTGCCCTAGTGAATGGAGCAGGAATTGGAAGTGCAGGAAGAACCGTTGACCGGAACGGTGACCCGATGTCACTCGCCCAATTTGAATTTGTTGTTCGTGTCAATCTCATTGGAACGTTTAACTGCACCCGACTTGGAGCTGCAGCAATGGCAAAAACAGACCCAGTTGACGAAGATGGACAGCGTGGAGCAATAGTCAACATGGCTTCTGTAGCTGCATTTGATGGTCAAACAGGTCAAAATGCTTATTCGGCGTCCAAGGGAGGTGTCGTGGGGATGACATTACCTATCGCACGAGATCTCGTGCCATTGGGAATACGAGTCAACACCGTCGCCCCAGGGTTAATTGATACCCCAATCTATGGAACCGGTGAAGCTTCCGACCAATTTAAAGCACACCTTGGACAAAGCGTCCTTTTTCCAAAAAGACTTGGATACGCCAGTGAACTCGCTTCAATGGTCATCGAATGTATCACGAACGACTACATGAACGGCGAGACCATCAGGGTTGACGGTGGCGTCCGACTACCACCGAAATAGGAGATTACATGTCAGATAACAACGCAGTACTTACCGAAACAAGAGGTCGTGTCCTTTTGATAACACTGAATCGTCCTGAAGCGATGAACGCCGTCAATACAGACCTCGCCCAAGGCCTAATATCTGCTGTTGAACAACTCGATACAGATGATGGACTGACAGCAGGAGTTCTGACAGGCAGCGGACGTGGTTTCTGTTCCGGCATGGATCTCAAAGCGTTTGCGACCGGTGGGCCACCTCAAGGATTTGATCAGTTTCTCGAAAACGGCGCTCGTAAACCGCTTATTGCGGCAATTGAGGGTTTTGCATTAGCTGGAGGACTAGAAATAGCCCTAACTTGCGACTTACTCGTAGCGGCTGAAGATGCAAAGATCGGAATACGCGAGGTTAAGGTAGGCCTCTTTGCTGCAGGCGGGGCGCTTTTGCGACTGCCCCGTCGCCTCCCATATGCGGTTGCTATGGAAATGGCGCTCACTGGAAACCCCATCTCTGCAGACGACTCGAAAAGTTATGGGCTGGTGTCGCGTGTGACTGAAAAGGGAGGGACAGTCGAAGCAGCTTTGGAACTTGCAGAAGCAATAGCTGAGAATGCCCCGTTG
>PAYW01000026.1 GCA_002715425.1 Actinomycetota bacterium
AAAGTAGGAGAGCCTCTCGTCGCTGGTTCATCATGGGGAAGAGTTAGGGCTTTGGTCTCTGACACTGGTGATCAGGTTAATTCTGCAGGCCCATCATCCCCAGTTCAGGTTTTAGGGTTATCTGATGTTGCTATAGCTGGAGATGAATTCATTATTGCACCAGATGAACGCACTGCAAGAGATGTTGCCGAAACAAGAGAGCACTTTCAACGAGTCGCTTCTATACGCCGCGACTCTTCTACTGGTTTAATCGGTGGACGTCTTGAAGATCTTTTCAGTCAAATTAGTTCAGGGGAGAAAGCCACGCTCAACTTGATTTTAAAGGCAGATGTTAATGGGTCGCTAGAAGCGGTAAGTGAGAGCCTGAAGAAACTGGAAAGAGATGAAGTCAATATAGCTTTCGTTCATTCCGGAGTAGGTGCGATCACAGAAAATGATGTTCAACTGGCCGCAACATCTAATGCAACGGTCCTAGGTTTTAATGTTCGCCCAGATCGAAAAGCACGAGAAATTGCTGATCAAGAGAATGTAGAGATTCGAAATTATGAAATTATCTACAAGCTTTTGGAAGATATTGAATCTGCGATGGTTGGAATGCTTGTTCCAGAGTTTGAAGAAATTGTTACTGGTGAAGCTGAAGTCCGAGAGATATACAAGATTCCAAGAATTGGAGCTATAGCTGGGTGCTATGTCTTGAATGGGAAAATTACTCGGGGATCAAAAGTCCGGTTCTTACGTGAAGGAGTCATCATATGGAAAGGTGATATCTCTTCTTTGAGAAGATTCAAAGAAGACGTTACTGAAGTTGCATCTGGATATGAATGCGGAATTGGTTTGTCAGATTTCCAAGATCTAAAAAATGGAGACATTATTGAAACTTTCGATGAGCGTGAGATTGCACCAACGTGATCATAGGGTTTATCGAAATTTAACTTGCAGATAAGGCATCTTGCTATGGCTAGACGAAGGTCAAATAGAACTCGGGAATACCAGCGCAGTGCGAGGTTGAATGAGCTGCTTCGAGAAATTATTGCCGAAGAGCTTGAAAGAGTAGATGATGATCGACTCGATTGGGTAAGTGTAGTTTCTGTGGAAGTTGATAATGAATTAACCAAAGCACGCGTCTATTTGTCTTCACTTGAAGAGAATGAGAACGAAATTATCAAAGTGCTTTCTGAATATCGAGGCCAGTTTCGGAAAGTTATTGGACAATCAGCGCGTATCCGGCGCGTGCCCGATCTTATATTTATGATCGATCCATCTATAAGAACCGGAAACCGTATTGACGAGATTCTTTCTGAATTAGACATAGCGGAGTCTGAAGGTGAATGAAGAGAATTCACAAAAAAATGGTTTCGTAGTTGTAGATAAAGAATCTGGCTGGACAAGCCATGATGTCGTGGCTCGGACTCGCAAGAAATTAAATATGCGTAAAGTCGGCCATTCGGGCACCTTAGACCCTCCTGCGACAGGAGTTCTTATTCTTGGGGTTGGGAAGGCAACAAGATTACTTAAATACATTACTGACTTACCGAAACGCTATACAGCAACTATGGTTCTCGGTGCGGAAACTTCGACGTTAGATGCGGAAGGTGAGATTACGAATACCCAGAGTACAGAAGGGGTTTGCCTGAAAAATCTTCAAGAAGCAGGTACTCAATTTATGGGAGACATACTCCAAATTCCCCCAATGGTCTCAGCAGTAAAGGTCGAGGGTAAACGATTATATGAAATTGCAAGAGAGGGGAAGGAAGTAGAAAGGAAATCCCGGCTAGTCAGTATCTATGAACTTTCCATTGAAAAAACTGCTGAGAAGGATATCTACAGAATCAGTGTCACCTGTGGTTCCGGAACTTATATCCGTTCTCTTGTCTCTGATATAGCCCAAGCTGTAGGAACAGTCGCACACGTAGGAGATCTGAGACGAAACTCTATAGGGTCGTTCAACGAGTCTGATGCAAGTCCTATCGAGGAGATTAGTGTTATCGGAATGACCGAAGGCTTAAAGGACTATTCCCAAATAACTGTTGATGAGAAAGACGCAGCACTTATCCGAGTTGGAAGTGTCTTTGAAAAAACCCACTTTAAACTTCAAGGTGTACCCGAACCCTGGATATTCATGGATAAGCAAGGAGATCTTTTGGCTGTCTACAAATCACATAAGGGTAAAACAATAAAGCCTGACGTAGTTATCCCGGATAGTAACAACTAGAAAAAATGGAATATAGATAGGAACGAACGCGAGGGGTCGGTACTGTTTCAACATGGCGATACAACTAATTAATGATCGATCGGGTATTCCAGACAATATTCAAGGGACTGTCGCCACTATAGGAGTGTACGACGGCGTTCACCTAGGACATTGCCAGCTCCTTTCCCAACTTCGAGAGAAATCTGAAGAGCTAGGCCTTGCCACAGCAGTTATTACTTTTGATCGACACCCGACGAGAGTTACCAGTCCTGAAAATGCTCCGAAACTATTAACATCTTTTTCCCAAAAAATGAAATTATTCGAATCGCAAGGAATTGATTACGCATACATCATAAAGTTTGATAAGAAGCGGTCAATGACTCCAGCGGCAGAATTCTTCCATTCAGTCTTCGCTGAAGGTGTTAGAGCAAAGGCCATTATTGTGGGAGAAGATTTTCAATTTGGCCATAACCGAGAAGGAGACGTAGCTTTTCTGAAGCAAGAAGGAGCCAAGGAAGATATTGAGGTTCAAGGTTTGCACCTCTTTCGGCATTCATCATCACCAGATATTGTGGTCTCATCAACAGCGATTCGGATGAAGCTGGCTGATGGAGATATGCAAATGGCTGCAGAAATGTTGGGTCGTCGATTTGAGCTTGAAGGAACTGTTGTGGAAGGGGATCAGCGAGGTCGACAAATAGGTTTCCCAACGGCAAATTTATCTATTCCTGAAGAAATGCTGTTACCCAGAGATGGAGTCTATGCATGTTGGTACAAGCGCCCCGACGGGTCGAGACACATGGCAGCTGTAAATATTGGACGCCGACCAACTTTCCAAGCAGATGACAGTAAGTCTGTTCTCGAGGCGCACCTTATCGATTTTGACGGAGAGTTATATGGAGAATCAGGCCAGATAGAGTTTGTGGATTACCTAAGAGAAGAGCGACAGTTTGATGGGGTTGAAGCCCTTGCTTCACAATTAAAATCCGATGTGCAAGCCTCCCGAACCACCCTAGGATCCGTTTAAACGTATAAATATAGTTCTTAGGTGTCGTTTCTTCTCTACGCTGGTAGCCTTCGATCGTTCAATAAAGATTATTTTTTGAGAACATTTGCTCTTTCGTTCGGAAATCGGCGATTGGGCAGGGTAAAAGACCCGAAGGGAAAAATTTAACGATGGCAGCTAACCTCCCACCAAAAAACGAAACAATTGGGAAACACCGTCTACATGAGTCGGATACTGGATCTCCAGAAGTTCAAATCGCGTTATTAACTGACCGAATTGACCATTTGACTGAGCACTTAAAGGTTCATAAAAAAGATCACCATAGTCGACGAGGTTTGCTTATGTTGGTAGGGCGTCGTCGTCGAATGCTTGACTATGTCAGAAAGAATGATGTAGAGCGTTATAGGGAAATCATCTCAGCGCTTGGTCTTCGTCGGTAGTCATAAGTCATCACTTCAGGGTTTATCTGGTAGAAATCGGATACCCTAGAAATAGAAATAGTAAACTACTATAAGGAATGAACAAAAAAACAATCCCGCTGCAATAAGTCAGCTGCCAGTTGAAGCGGCCTGAGTATTCTTTGATTTGGGCCTCTTCAACTGGGAAGTTGAACTCTGTAGCTGGTGGTCACCGGAACGTCCGGAGCCAAAGATTAAGGCATTTGCCTTGAAAAGGAGTTCAAATGGCTGAAGCCATTTCAGTATCTAGCGCGATAGGCGCCGAAGAGAAAGTATTATCATTAGAAACCGGCGTCCTTGCTGGTCAAGCTAATGGTGCGGTTGTAGTGACCATAGGGAGAACCAAGGTTCTTGTCACTGCCACATCTAATAAAAATGTCCGACCCGGAACTGATTTTTTCCCACTTACAGTTGATTACGAAGAGAGAAATTATGCAGCAGGGAAAATACCAGGTTCTTTCTTCCGAAGAGAAGGAAGAGCAAGCGAAACAGCAATTTTAGCTTGCCGACTGACTGACAGGCCTCTAAGGCCTTTGTTTCCAGAAGGATTTAGAAATGATGTACACATAGTAGCGACGGTTCTTGGAGCTGATCAGGAGAATCCATATGATGTACCAGCCATCAATGCTGCTTCAGCAGCACTGTGTATTTCGGATATACCTTTTCAGGGCCCACTTGGATGTGTCCGAATTGCGTATGACCAGAACGGAGAATGGGTTTCTCTTCCGACGTATGAGGAAGGGGAAGAATCAACATTTGAAATGGTTGTTGCAGGCCGATTGCTTGATGATGGCGACGTGGCTGTCATGATGGTGGAAGCTGGAGGAACACCTGAGTCCTGGAAGTATTACGAAGAAGGTGCTCCAAAAGTTGATGAAGGTGTCCTTGCTGCAGGATTAGAGTTTGCTAAAGGGCCGATTAAAGACGCTATTTCTCTTCAATCAGAATTAGTTCAGGCTACTGGAGCAAAGGAAACTATGGAAGTAGAAGTAGCTGTCGATTACAGCGAAGAAATTTTTGCTGCTGTTGAAGAGAAAGGCGCAGATTTAATCGCCGAAAGCCAGAAGATAGCTGATAAATCGGCAAGAGGTGAAGCCGAGGCTCTTGCAGTCTCGAAGATCAAAGAAGACCTATCAGAAACATTCGATGATGAAGATGCCGAAAAGCAGATTGGCGCGGCGATCCGTTCTTTAACCAAAAGCATAGTCAGAAAGAGGATTGTAGAAGAGGGCCTTAGAATAGACGGAAGAACTCCGGCTGACCTTCGCCCTGTATCCAGCGATGTTGGGATGATCCCTACCGCTCATGGTTCCGGACTTTTCCAACGTGGTGAAACTCAAGTTCTCAATATCACTACTTTGGGAACGAAGAGAATGGATCAAATGATCGATGGGATAGATCCCATAACTCGTAAGCGGTATATGCACCATTACAATTTCCCACCGTTTTCGACAGGAGAAGCAGGATTTATGCGTGGCCCAAAGCGACGCGAAATCGGCCATGGTGCTCTTGCTGAGCGTGCCCTTCTTCCAGTTATTCCAAGTGAAGAAGAATGGCCCTATACCCTCCGACTTGTCTCGGAAGTTATGTCATCAAATGGATCTTCATCTATGGCGTCTGTTTGCTCTTCAAGCCTATCTCTGATGGATGCGGGAGTTCCTATTAAAGCTCCTGTGGCTGGTATCGCTATGGGACTTGTTTATGCTGAAGGAAAATACACGGCATTAACTGATATTCTCGGAGCCGAAGATGCATTTGGAGATATGGACTTTAAAGTAGCCGGAACATCAGACTTCATCACAGCCCTTCAATTAGATACAAAGATTGATGGTATCCCCGCAGAGGTTTTAGCTTCTGCTCTTAACCAAGCGAAAGAAGCTCGATTGGCAATCCTTGATGTGATGAAAGCAGCAATCTCCGAACCTCGAGATGACGTTAGTGATGTAGCGCCAAAGATTATTAGCTTCGAGATACCACTCGATAAGATAGGTGAGGTTATCGGCCCCAAAGGTAAGGTAATTAATGCGATGCAGCAGGAGACTGGTGCGGAGATCATCGTTGATGATGATGGAGTTGTTGGCACCGTAGCTGTAGCCGGAACTGATCGTGATGCGGTTTACGAAGCTGAACGCCAAATTAACCTAATCCTTGACCCTCCGACAGCTGACGTGGGGGAGACCTACACAGGTAAAGTTGTTAATATTACCAATTTTGGAGCATTCGTTAATATTCTCCCTGGACGAGACGGGTTGCTGCATATTTCCAAGATCGGAGGGAACAAGCGCATCAATAAGGTCGAAGATGTGCTCGAATTAGGTCAAGAAGTAGAAGTACGCGTTGAAGACATTGATCCAAATGGAAAGATAAGCCTAGTTCCCGTAGAGGATGGTTCATCTAAAGATACTGCTGACAAAGGGAATGATAACGATAAGAAAATTCCTGAAAAGACCGAAGATAAAAATGAATCAACCAACGACGATGCTAGAAGCTTTGAAGATGAATTCGAAGAAGGTTTAGTCGCTGATCTCGGTGATTTAGGACCTCGAGCTGTGGGCAGAAGGAATTCTGATAACAACTCAAATCGTAAAGGTAAAGGACGAGGTGGGAGAAACAGATAGTTTCTCCCCCTGCTGCCCCTTATAGAGCAGAACAATCACATCATTTCGAGTAATTAGCGCACAGTGCCCTCGCCACCGTGGCACAATCATAGTATGACAATAAAAGTTGGAGTACTCGGTGCATCAGGGCGGATGGGTTCTGAGGTGTGTAGAGCTGTAGTCAATGACCTTGATACTTCTCTCGTATTAGCGATAGATGAGATTAATGTTGGCGAAACCGTAGCTGGTTCTGATGTGAGTATTACCGATAGTTTTTTGGCACTTGAGGACGCTGACGTGATAGTAGATTTCACTATTGCTAATTCTGCTCGGCAGAATCTGCAACGCGTGGCAAAAGCAGGAATTCATGCCGTTGTAGGAACTACCGGATTAACGGAATCAGACATAGAAACATTAGGCACCCTGTTTAAAGATAGTAATTGTGTCGTAGCTTCAAATTTTGCTATCAGTGCTGTTCTGATGATGCGATTCTCGGAAATGGCAGCCCNACACTTTAATAACGTTGAAATCATTGAATATCACCACAACTCGAAGATTGACGCTCCTTCAGGCACAGCGCTAACAACAGCCGAGCGTATAAGTGCATCATCTTCCGAATGGGACAAAAGCTCTACAAGTGACCTTATACTTGGCGGAGCTAGAGGGGGAATAACAGAAGGCGGTATTTCAATACACAGTGTTCGCATGGAAGGGATGGTGGCCCACCAAGATGTGATTTTTGGAACAGAAGGACAGACGCTTACTATCCGTCAAGATAGTTATGACCGCTCATCATTTATGCCTGGAGTGTTACTAGCAGTTAAAAAAGTGGGGGACTTTCCTGGTGTCACGCTAGGACTTGAAGCACTGCTCAACCTATGAGAAAAGCTATTGTTCATGTTCTTATAGGGACTGCTGTAATTGTGATGGTCTTTATGGGGCTCTGGCAGCTAGATCGGTTAGATACTAAGCAGAAACTGAATCAAGAAGTACAAGAAAGAACAGCCGCTGCTATTTTGCCGATAGAGGAGCTAGTCGCCGCAAATGACCTATGGGCAGTTGGTGAATCTCTCGAGTATAGAAGAGTTAGTGCCACAGGTGAGTATCGAGATGAGGACAGTGTCCTAATAAGAAACCGCTCGCTAAATGGGGCTCCAGGGTATTGGCTCCTCACCCCCCTCTTCATCAAGGAAGATNTGNCANTTATTGTCAATAGGGGATGGATTCCACTAAGCGCAGAAGACTTTTCTCCAGAATCAGTCGGAGAGGTACGAATCAGTGGCTTAGTTCGAGAAACGACAGAAGCATCTGGTTTGCAAAAAAGTGACCGAGCAGATGGAGTATTAAAAAGCTTCGGTCGAGTAGACCTCAAGCGCTATCAAGAACAATTGAGCTATGGGATATATCCTGTTTATATTCAACTCGAGTTCCAAGAGCCAGAAACTCAAGATCAAGGCATACCACTTAAACTCGAAATTCCTAATTTCGATGATGGCCCCCACCTCAATTACGCAGTCCAGTGGTTCTGTTTTGCAGCAGTATTTGCCATTGGATACCCAGTTGTTTTATGGCGAAATAAGAAAAAAGCCGGAGGAAAAGTTAAACATTCGGAGATTCCAATCGACTATCTTTAGTTGCTTATTCGCAAAGAACTACTTCAAAGCGCTGCTATTCTCAAAGTAACGGCTTGTTAACGAAAGGCAACAATGGCTCGATTCGGTAAAGTTTTAACCGCTATGGTTACGCCATTCGGCGAATCAGGAGATTTGGATCTTGGCGTTGCCGCATCTCTCGCAAAGTGGCTTATAGCTAATGGTAACGATGGTCTAGTGGTGGCTGGAACAACAGGAGAATCACCCACCCTAACTCATGACGAGCAAACTGAATTGATCGCAACCGTAGCGAATGCAGTTGACGCTCCTGTAATCGCAGGAGCTGGTAGTAATGACACCAGTGCGGCTATCGAGCTAACTCAAAAAGCAGATCAGGCTGGCGCTTCCGCAATTTTAAGCGTAACTCCCTACTACAACCGGCCTTCACAAGCTGGATTATTGGATCATTTCCGAGCGATTGCAGGAGCCACTGAACTTCCTATCGTCCTCTATGACATACCTGCCCGAAGTGGAAGAAAAATTGAAACTAGCACTCTACTTGAACTCGCACATACTGTAGATAATATTGTGGCCCTCAAAGACGCAGCTGGAGACCCGTCGGAAACTGCTAACTTCTTGTCAGAAGCTCCTGAAGATTTTGAAGTATACTCAGGCGACGATTCATTAACTTTGCCACTTATGGCTATTGGGGCAGTGGGCGTTGTTGGTGTAGCTACCCATTGGACAGGATCTGAACATCAGAAAATGATGCTTGCTATCGAAAACGGAAATCTTGAAGAAGCAGCAAGAATAAACGCAAACTTACAGAACTCTTTTCTATATGAGTCATCTCTTGAAGCTCCGAATCCCATTCCAGCGAAGGTAATGATGGAGTTAATCGGTTTCCAGGTAGGAAAAGGACGCCCTCCAATGCATTCTGTGCCAGCTAATCTCCGAGACCTTGCTGCAAAAGTCTTAGCAGAAACTGAAATTGGGAAAAGCATCGAGNCNGATNGATCAGGAGACTAATCCCAAAACTATGGAAAAAGTACGAATAACCTTTCTGGGAGGTTTAGGGGATATCGGTAGAAATTGTGCCGTTATCGAAACCCTAAACCAGATACTAATTCTAGATTGTGGCCAGTTATTTCCTGATGAATATATGCCTGGAGCAAATTCAGTGCTTCCTGACCTGCCGTATCTTTTGGACAGAAAAGAAAAGATCGTCGGATGTATCACTACTCATGCCCACGAGGATCACATCGGAGCCCTTCCTTACCTACTTGAACATCTAGAACTACCGATCTACGGCTCGGCATTTACTCTTGGAATGGTTAGAAATCGGTTAGAAGAGCGCCAACTTCTGAATCGTTGTGAGTTAATAGAAGTAAGTGACGGTGAAAAGATCTCTATTGGGGATTTTCCCTGTGAGTTTTTACCTGTAACTCATTCTGTTCCTGCAGGTTTAATATCTGCAATAGGAACTCCTCAGGGCTTAATCGTTCACTCCAGTGACTTTAAGTTGGACTTGGATCCAGTTGATGGGCGGCTAACTGATTTAAATCGAATTGCTGAGCTTTCGAGAGACCCAGGTATCCGCCTCTTGCTTTGTGATTCAACGAATTCAGATATGCCAGGAAGCACTGTTTCCGAGTCTGATGTCGCTATTTCTTTGGATATGGCATTTAAATCCAATGACGATAACCGAGTTATTGCAGCATGCTTTGCAAGTCACATCCATCGAGTCGAGCAAATTGCGATGATAGCAATTAACGCTGGGAGAAAAATTTCCACATTAGGGNTATCGATGAAAAAAAATCTTTCTTTAGCCCGTCAGCTTGGGATCCTAGAAATTAAAGAAGAACACCTCGTAGATATTGAAGATATTCGCAACTACCCTCCTCACGAAATATGTATTATCAGCACTGGAACACAGGCTGAGCCTCGCTCGGCTTTAGCTATGGCCGCAACTGGGCAAAGCCGATGGATCTCCATAGGTGAACAAGACTCAGTTATCCTGTCGTCGAGGACTATTCCTGGGAATGAAGAGCGTGTAGGAAAAATGATAAATGACCTTATGAAGCGTGGCGCTGATGTTTTGCATTCAGACCATCTAGGACTTCACACTTCAGGACATGGAAAACAGGAAGAGCTTCGATCACTTCATGAGGCTTCCAACCCTGAGTGGTTCGTTCCAGTTCACGGAGAGTATAGGCATCTGGTTGCCCATAAAGACTTGGCTATTGAGATAGGGATGTCTCCCGAAAGAATTCTTCTTGCTACAGATGGCGACCAGATTGAGCTTAGTGATGATGGAATGGAGATTATAGAAAAAGTCACTTCAGGGGGTTACCCATTTGTTCAAGGGAGAGTTCTTGAATACGAACACCAAATATTCTCTGATAGAAGAATTCTTGGGAAAGAAGGATTCGTAATTGCAACAGTGCAGATTTCCAAAAAAGAGAACGAAATTCTCGGAGACCCGGAGGTTGTCAGTAAAGGCTGGGTAAGTGCTCACACTGCTGAGAGGCTTGAAAAAGAGATCGCAATTGCNGTCAAAAAAGGAGTTCAAAAAATGCTTCTTAGTGGGGATGCAACAGATCAAGATTTAGAGCAGCGAGTTAGAAGAATCACTGGGAGTCTCGTAAATGAATTAACAGGTCGTAGACCTATGATTGTGCCTATCGTGCAAAAAGTATGACCAAAACTTTTGACATTAACCATCGGTTAGGTTGCTGATGGGGCACCCCGAAATGTCCTATAGTTAGTGTTAACGTTTAATTATCAACAAACCTGAAAGAATTCTCAGCACAAGAATCAGAAGTTGGCAGAGAGTTAAAAGAAATGAAAAAAACCCCATCTAAGAATTCGAAACCATCAAAGAAAGCTTCGGCGCCGCCGTTATTAAAGGGATTAGGTAAATCGGCGGGGAAAGCCTTTTCTGGTCATAAATCAGACATGTTGGGCCTCGCATTTTTGGTTATCGGCCTCTTGTCCACTCTTGGTTTGTATTTTGACCTTGCTGGGGTAGTAGGAAAGATATTAGGTCCTTGGGTTTTCTTGTCCTGCTTTGGGTCGGTAGGTTACGCTGCACCAGTTTCGCTAATAATCGCTGGCTTAGCTCTCTCATTCCACTCGCCTAAAAATGAGACCGAAGTAGAAGATGATTCAGCTTTGCCCGCGAGAATATTGATCGGTGGACTCTTTATTTTCGCTTCGATATGTGGGNTAGCTCATTTCTACGACAATGCAGCAAATTATGNTCTATCAGATTTTGNTGAATTAAAGAAGAGGGGTGGAGTACTCGGATATTTGACCGGGACTCCGCTTCGTGCTGCTTTTGAGCAACTAGGTGCCTCTCTGGTCCTTGTTGCAGTAGGCCTATTCGGCGTCATCGTGGCCACAGGCGTTACATTTCGTGAAGCAGGTGGGAAAGTATGGCGCTTTGCTAAGGCGGTTGGAAGGATTACTTCGAAGTCAATTCGTCTTGTACTGGGAGAAAGTAAAGATGAAATCGGCAGTTTTCGTGATGACCTTAGCCAACCAAAAATTCAAATAGATGGCGAATCTCGCAATGTTGGAGTTCCGGTTCAGGATGAGATACCTGANCCACCCGAAGAAAATGAAACTGATTCTCATCACGAAGATAGAAAAGAAGACGATTCCTCAGATGATGGTGTCGCAACAGAAACAGAGAAGGTCAGAAAAGGGTTCAAGAAAGCAGGTCCACTTGAGACAGGGGAACAGCTTGAGATTGAACTTGGGCCGGGGGCGAAAGGTTCACCTTGGAAATTGCCTTCGGTAAAAGTCCTTGACCGTTCGACTACCAGAGATGTCAACGAAGCCCTTGTTGAAGAGAGAGGACGCGTTCTCGAGCGAGCATTAGCAACACATGGGGTGGAGACCAGACTGGTAGGGATGGTTGTAGGCCCTACTGTCACAAGATATGAATTAGAGCTAGCACCTGGGGTTAAAGTTTCAAAAGTTACTGCACTAAACAAAGACATTGCATATGCTATGGCTTCCCCTGACGTCAGAATTTTAGCTCCTATTCCGGGCCGACAAGCTATCGGTGTCGAGGTTCCAAACAATGAGAGACAAGTCGTCGCCCTAGGAGATATCCTGAGTGCCCCAGAAGCAAGAAAAGCAACTCACCCACTAGAGGTAGCAGTTGGACGGGACATTAACGGTCAGTCAATGTTAATGAACTTATCGGAGATGCCTCATATTCTTCTCGCTGGAGCAACAGGTGCAGGCAAAAGCTCATGTATAAATAGCATCGTGACCTCGGTATTAATGCGTTCAACTCCAGAGACGGTTCGAATGATTCTTATCGATCCGAAAATGGTCGAAATGACTCAATACGAGAAAGTCCCTCACCTTCTTACTCAGCCAGTCATCGATCCGAAAAAAGCCGCTAATGCTTTGCAGTGGGCTTGCAGGGAGATGGATAGGAGATACGAATTACTCTCAGAAGTCCGTTTCCGTGATATCGGAGGCTATAACGCTGCTTATGATAAAGGAACTATCGAAGCTCCTCCTAGCGCTGTCAACCCTGACGGGACGCCCAAAACCTACGAGCGTCTTCCGTTTATCCTTGTTGTTGTCGATGAGCTCTCAGACCTTATGATGGTGGCTCCAAGAGATGTTGAAGATTCTATATGTCGGATAGCTCAAAAGGCCCGAGCGGTTGGAATTCACCTTGTTATTGCAACACAACGGCCTTCAACGAATGTGATTACGGGAGTGATTAAAGCCAACATTCCTGCTCGGATTGCATTCGCCGTCTCAAGTTTAACCGACAGTAGAGTGATCCTAGATCAAGGTGGAGCTGAACGACTTGTTGGTCAAGGAGATATGTTGCTACTTGACCCTAAATCATCCTCACCTCAAAGAATTCAAGGAGCTTGGGTAAGCGAAGGTGAAGTTCGTCGCGTTGTGGAGGGTTGGCGCAAGCAGGTTGCACGGCTAAAGCAAGACCCGATTGATCCGGAAGGAGACGAAGAAACTTCGATTACCGATGAGCAAATTACGGCTACTAGTAGCGGGATTCCAGGCGGTGGAACTGGGGACACAGAAGACGATGAGCTTTTGTTGAAGGCAATAGATCTAGTTGTAGATTCGCAGCTAGGCTCAACTTCAATGCTTCAGCGAAAATTACGCGTTGGATTTGCGCGTGCTGGGCGGATAATGGACATGCTGGAGGAGAGAGGGATTGTTGGCCCCAGTGAAGGTTCAAAGCCGCGAGAAGTCCTTGTTACCCAGGAACAGCTTGCCGAAAGCGCCGATGCATAACCTGAAAAGGTAGTTTATAAAGTATGATTCTGTCTCTAGCGCTTGTTCTTGTCGGCATTGCTGTTTTGGTGTACTGCGCTAACGTACTCGTCGAGTCCTCCAGTGATCTAGCACTTTACTGGGGCGTTTCGCTAGCAGTTGTTGGGGCTATTGTCGTTGGTTTCGGGACGAGTCTTCCTGAGCTAGCAGTTTCTCTTGCTTCTGCTGTCCGAGATGATATCGATTTGGCTACAGGTAATGTAATCGGTTCTATGGTTGCGAATCTTTCTCTGGTTCTCGGAGGGGCTGTTCTAATAAGTCGATCCCCAATTTCGACTGGTAGTCGTAATCTATACCTTCCTCTTTCACTGCTATCTACTGTTGGATTCATCTACTTCATTCGCGGTGGGTTAAGTCGATGGGAAGGCGGGATTATGATTCTCCTTCTTCTGCTTTCACTTTCACTAATGTACAAACGGGGGGAGGACGACGAAGTTGGAATTCTTGCATCAGTTAAAGAGGACGATGATCCGACGACAGAAAAATATAATTTGTCGAAAGAGATGTTTAAGCTTATTACTTCATTGGCGGGAGTTGTAGTTACTTCTTATGCTGTCACCGAAGGCGCTATTGACCTAGCTGATCGATGGGGAGTAAAGAGCGGATTTATCGGTATCAGCTTAATAGCCGTTGGGACTTCTCTACCTGAGCTTGTAGCGTCCACCGTGGCAGCTAAGAAGGGTAAACATGCCTTAATAATAGGTACTGTTCTAGGGTCAAATGTTTTCAATGGATTTGGGATAGGTGGTTTTATCGGGCTGATCGCTCCTGGAGAAAGTAAGGACGGGTCTATCGTTGGTGCTTTAAGTACCACTCTAACTCTTTCTACGATTGGCTTAAGTGCCCTCTTTATTCTTTTAGGTCGGAGGATAGTTAGAGCTGAAGCAGCGATCCTTCTTTCTGCGTACATCGTGTGGATGATTCTAGTCGGCGCCTAGAAGTACTTCGGGACCTAGAGAGTTCCATCAGGTTTCTGCATCAAACACCCTAGGACGGTACGCTGAAGGAGTGAAGAAAAGCTTTTGGATTGAAACTTTAGGTTGTCCCAAAAACAAGGTNGATAGCGAGAAGATAGCTGGAACACTCCTCGTAGATGGTATGAGTCCCGCAGAGACTCCTACTGATGCAAATCTAATAGTTGTGAATACATGTTCCTTTGTTGAGCAAGCAAGAGAAGAAAGTATCGCAACGGTTTTTGAATATAGTCAGATGCGTTCAGAAGATGTTCAAGTGGTTGTCACGGGATGTTTGGCAGAAAGGTATGGGGAAGAAATCTCAAATTCCTTAGAGGGCGATGTAGATGCAATTGCTGGTTTCGGTGTTCCGGTAAATATTTCTTCAAAACCAGATTTGCCCAAATTCGACTTGCTTAATTTACCTCGTCCTAAGAGAGAGGAGCCGTGGGGCTATGTGAAGGTTGCCGAAGGTTGCGATAGGGTTTGCGGTTTTTGTGCGATCCCATCTTTCAGAGGACCTCAACGGTCTAGATCGATTTCTGAAATCCGAGAAGAAGTCATATCACTCGAATTNCAGGAAGTGGTCCTAGTAGCTCAGGATCTCGCCTCTTGGGCCAGAGATCAACGCGAGTCACCTGAGAGTATTGTCGATTTGGTAAAAGAGGTCAGTGCTATTGTCCCGTGGGTCCGTCTTTTGTATTTGTATCCCTCTAGCCTCTCTGGTGAACTTGTAGAAATTATTGCTAACAGCCCGGTTCCGTATTTTGACCTAAGCCTTCAGCATGTGTCAGGACAGCTCCTTCGAAAAATGCGTCGATGGGGAGATGGGGAACGGTTCACCAAGGTCATTGAAGGCATCAGAAAAATTAGGCCAGATGCGGCTTTTCGTACCAACTTTATAGTTGGTTACCCGGGAGAAACCGAGGAGGATCATGACCAGTTGCTTCGCTTCCTTGAAGAGAACGAAATTGATTGGTGCGGGTTTTTCCCTTATTCGAAGGAAGCTGGAACATACGCCGAAATGCTAAGTGGTGAGGTTGCTGAACCCCTAATAATGGAGCGGCTCCGAGAGTTAAGTGAAGCACAGGATGTCATAATAGAAAAGAAACGAGATTCCATAGTAGGAGAAAAAGTTACTGTGCTTATTGAGAGTCAGGGCGTAGGGCGCACTCACCGTGAAGCCCCAGAGATTGATGGGTTAATTTATGTTTCGGACACTCTGGAGGTCGGAAGTTTCGAAACAGTAACTATAGAAGAAGCCTTAGGGGTAGATCTTAAGGCTCAATTTAGCGAATTTGATTATCGAGAGGGGTTATGACTGAAAACCAACCACGCTATTCTTCGGCTGGCTTAGCGACCCCAGCCAATTTAATCACAATGGCCAGGATTGTGGCGTCACCGATACTGTTTATAATTATTTTGAACGCAGAAGACCATGGGGGGACTTCTTGGGCAGCATTTATTCTAGGCGCAATCTTTGGAGTTAGTGATGCTGTCGATGGTCGCCTTGCGCGGGCCACTGGAAGCGTAACTAAAGTAGGGGCATTCCTTGATCCGTTAGCAGATAAAGTTGTTGTTCTTGGGTGCATGCTCTCACTTTGGTCAATTGGGCGCTTCCATTGGCTTCCTGTTCTTCTAATCGTCCTAAGAGAACTCTGGATTTCTGCATACAGGTTCTGGCTGGCAAGAAAATCTCTGGTTGTTCCAGCCACAGAGTTAGCGAAGTGGAAGACCTTCGCTCAAGGAACAACGCTGATGATTGCGGTGATGCCCACCTTCCAGAACATTGATTGGCTGGTAACCCTTCTGCTCTGGGTTGCAGTAGCAATGACACTAATTACCGGATGGCAATATGTCCGATCTGGTTCTCGTGCTTCAGCTTCCGGAAGTTCGTTAACTTAGATGATGCCACCATTGGTTGTCTAGGTTAAGGTCAGGCCATGGAACGATTTAGCTGTGAAGTAGTCGCCGTTGGAACTGAGCTTTTACTCGGACAAATAGTAGATACCAATTCCTCATGGATTGGGGAGCAACTGGCATTGAACGGAATGGATAGTTACTTTCAGACGAAAGTCGGAGACAACCCCGAACGGATCAAGAAGACTCTAGAGCAGGCTATAGACCGATCGGATTTTGTCATTGTCTGTGGAGGTTTAGGTCCGACTCAAGATGACTTAACGCGTGACGTTATAGCTGAGGTTATGGGAGTCGAGCTTGTCACGGATGAAGAGCTTGTTGAGCGGATCTCAGCAATATTTGGCAATAGGGGTCGTGAAATGCCGTTAAATAACCTTAGACAAGCACAAGTTCCAGTGGGGGCTGAAACTTTGTCAGTGATGCCTGGCACTGCTCCAGGGCTCAAAGCAGTTATTGATGGGAAAACTCTCTATGCGGTTCCAGGAGTTCCATGGGAGATGAAGCAAATGGTACTTAAAGATATTTTGCCTGATATGAGATCAAAAGCAGGTATTAGTAGCATAATCGGTTCAAAAACCCTTAGGACTTGGGGGGATTCAGAATCTGGTTTGTCAGAGAAGCTAGCTGATGAAATTGAAAGATTGGATCGAGTTGGCGGTGCAACCATTGCGTTTCTAGCAAGTGGGATTGAGGGGCTCAAAGTTCGTCTTACGACCAAAGGAGATTCAAAATCAGAAGTTGAGGATGCCTTGAATGCAGAAGCCGATACTGTTGCCTCAATTCTCGGAGATGAAATTATTTTTTCTTATGATGATCAAACAATGGAAGAAGTTGTTCTGGATATATGTAGAGATAAGGGCCTTACCTTAGGGGTGGCAGAGTCTTTGACAGGGGGATTGATAGGTAGCCGTTTAACTTCGATTTCTGGAGCCAGTGAGGTGTTTAAAGGTTCAATTGTGGCGTATTCTTCCGAAGTGAAGCGTGCAATTCTGGAGACTCCCGATGCTCCAAGCGTCTCTCAAGCTACTGCAGAAGCTATGGCTGTTGGTGCGTGTAGGGCTCTAAGTGCTGATATTGGTTTGGCTGTTACAGGTGAAGCTGGGCCGGAGCCCCTTGAGGAGGAGGTCGGACGGGTTTGGATGGCCACTTCGGTTGGTGGGGTCGTCAAATCTTCTACGGTTAAGTGGCCCTTTGATCGAGAAAGAATCAGGCAATTCACTACAATTACAGTGCTTAATGCTCTTCGTCTTAGGTTAAAAGAAGAAATTTAACGCGTTTGGGCGTAAACGAAAGCTAAAAGTTGCTCGGTTAATTCATCGTTGTGTTCAGCGAATAGATTTGTCCCGTGTTGGCTTCCTGTCATTTCTAGGTACCTGGTCGTTGAAGCAGCAGCTAACAGACTGTTTGCGTATCCATTAAAAGGTGGATCGTCTTCAGCAATTATTAGAAGAAGCGGAGTTCTCATCGTTGAAGCTGCCTCGAGTGCATTTATGCGACCATATGCAGTAGATGGAGAAATAGCGGCAACTGCAGCGACGTTGTACTCATCAGCAATGGTTATTGCGGCGGTGCCGCCCATCGATGCTCCGATAATTACAACTTTCCTTACGTTCTCTACAAAGAACATGTAGCGGACCGCTGCTTCAAGGTCGCGATCCATTCGCTTATCTTTTTTCCCAGTCGAGTCACCGTACCCTCGAAAGTCAAATGCTAGAACCACATAGCCAGAGTCGCTTGCTTTTATTGCGAATTCATTCCAAGAAGACTTACCTCGGCCACGCATATGAGCGAGGACAATCCCTATATCGCCTTGACCATAAACCAGTCCTGAAATTTCCTCGCTGTCTTCCGTTATGAATCTCGCTTGCTTTGTTATGGTCGAACTTTGGATGATCGTTTCGGAAGTATCCTCTGAAGTCTCAGTATTTTGCTCTGGAGATTGAGGTAGTTCATTGGTGCAAGCCTGAAGAAGAAAGGAAAGTACGAGTAGAAAAATCGAAATTCGAAAAGTGTTAAGATGGGTAGAATGCACTAATTAACTATCTGTATCTGATTGAAGTCGAAGTGAAGCCGAATTCATGCAGAAGCGCTCTCCAGTGGGCGGGGGCCCGTCGTTAAATATATGCCCCAGATGGGCACCACACGCATTACAAATTGCTTCAGTTCTAACCATGCCATAAGAGCGGTCTTCCACGCGACGAACTTTTTCAGAGGTAGTGGCTTCATAGAAGCTTGGCCATCCGGTGCCAGAATCAAACTTGGTTGCACTTGAAAAGAGTTCAGTATCACAGACAATACAGTGGTATACGCCTTCCTCTTTCGTATCCCAGTAGCACCCGCTAAAGGCAGGTTCTGTTCCTGCTTCCTGTGTAACGTAGTATTGGTCGGCAGTAAGACGGTTTCTGAGATCATCGTTTGCCTCTTCGGGGTTATTCATAGCGCCTCCGTTCTTTCTTTAGATTAGTACTCATTTGTTTTGTGGTCATTTATGGCTAAATTTGCTTAAATACTTGACCGAACAAATGTTCGTAGTTACACTATTGTTATTCGCATTAAAAATGTCACACCAATGATTTATGGTGATTACAAGTTCAATTAGGAAGTTACTTTAACCCCCA
>PAYW01000027.1 GCA_002715425.1 Actinomycetota bacterium
CCGGAGCCTTCTTCTTTGCAGGAGCCTTCTTTGCCGGAGCCTTCTTTGCCGGAGCCTTCTTCTTTGCAGGAGCCTTCTTCTTTGCAGGAGCCTTCTTTGCCGGAGCCTTCTTTGCCGGAGCCTTCTTTGCCGGAGCCTTCTTCTTTGCAGGAGCCATACTTCTACTTCCAGACTGACTATAAGTTCAAATAATCTATACGTTTGGGGGTGGAGTTTATCGGGTAGTTACCAAAACGATGGTGATATTCATAAACTCGAAGCTTTTTCTTTCAAAAAGTAGAAGTTTTGCCTGATCTAAAGGCATACGATCGTCGAATTCAAGAGTAACCTCTATGGAGATCCATATTAAGAAAAGCTATGAGCGATAAATCTTCCGATACCCCATATCCGACTGTTGGCCCCAAGCCAGATCTACCGAATATCGAAAAGTCCATTCTCGATCGGTGGACTAAAGAAAAGACGTTCCAGGCATCGATTGATGAACGCCCAGAAGATACTGAATACGTATTCTACGATGGGCCACCGTTCGCGAACGGACTACCCCACCATGGACATCTTCTAACTGGATATGTCAAGGATGTCATTCCTCGATACCACACAATGAGAGGGAAAAGGGTCGAGCGCCGCTTTGGTTGGGATTGCCACGGATTGCCCGCTGAAATGGAAAGCGAAAAACAACTTGGCGTGTCAGGTAGAGCTGCTATAACAGATTTCGGCATCCAGAATTTTAACGAACATTGCGAAAAATCAGTGCTTAAATACACCGACGACTGGGAAGAGATAGTGCAAAGGCAAGCCCGTTGGGTCGACTTCGAGAATGATTATAAAACTATGGACCTTCCTTACATGGAATCCGTAATGTGGGCTTTCAAGCAGCTATGGGAAAAAGGCCTAATTTATGAGTCTTACAGAGTCATGCCTTACTCTTGGGGGGCTGAAACACCACTCTCGAATTTCGAGATCCGGTTAGACGATGCCACGAGACCAAGACAAGATCCTGCCATAACCGTAGCCTTCGATTTGGAACAAAAACCAGGCGATATAGGACCTATGAAGATACTCGCTTGGACGACAACACCTTGGACGCTGCCGAGTAATTTAGCTCTTGCCATTGGAGATGATATACAGTATTCCATTCTTGAATACGAAGGCCAGCTTTATGTCCTTGGGGAAGAAACCGTTGAGCACTACGAGAGCCAATTTCCTGAAGCTAGCATCAGAGGAACATTTCTAGGAGCTGAACTCTTAGGGAGAAAATATACTCCTCTTTTCGATTTTTTCGCTGACTATGACCCAAATGCCTTTCAAGTCATCTCTGGAGATTTTATCGACACTGAAGAAGGAACTGGAGTCGTTCACATTGCGCCGGGTTTTGGAGAAGACGACCAACGGATCGCAGCGGAAAATCAAATCGGGACTCTAACCCCAGTTGATGATGCCGGATGTTTCACTACTGAAGTTAAGGACTGGGAAGGTCAAAACGTCTTCGATGCAAGCCCTGACATCATCCGATCACTTCGCGAAAGAGACAAACTAATTCGCCATGACAGTTACGAACATAACTATCCACACTGTTGGAGGACAGACACGCCGATAATTTATAAAGCTGTGCCTTCTTGGTATGTAGAGGTGACGGCCATTCGAGAAAAGCTACTTGAATTAAATCAAGAAATTAACTGGATACCATCAAACGTCCGAGATGGACGTTTTGGAAAATGGCTTGAAGGCGCCCGCGACTGGTCTATAAGTCGAAACCGCTTCTGGGGTTCGCCTGTTCCTGTGTGGAAAAGCGATAACCCTGAATATCCGCGAATTGATGTCTATGGAAGCCTTGACGAACTAGAACGCGATTTTGGTATACGGCCCGACAACCTCCATAGGCCTTTCATTGACGACCTAGTCCGACCAAACCCTGATGACCCATCAGGTAAATCAATGATGCGCAGGGTCCCTGAAGTTCTTGATTGTTGGTTTGAATCTGGTTCAATGCCATTCGCCCAAGTTCACTACCCTTTTGAAAACAAAGATTGGTTCGAAGAACACTTTCCTGCAGACTTCATTGTTGAATACATCAACCAGACCCGAGGGTGGTTCTACACACTACACGTCCTAGCAGGTGCGTTATTCGAAAAACCAGCTTTCAAGAATGTGATATGTCATGGAATTCTCCTTGCAGATGACGGTGCAAAATTATCGAAAAAACTTCGAAACTACACAGAGCCGACAGAAATCTTTGAAGTCCAAGGTTCAGACGCACTGAGATGGTATTTCATGTCATCAAATATTGTTCGAGGTGGCGACTCTCGGATAAGTGACCAAGGTATCGATGACGTCGTTCGTCAAATAATCACTCCAATATGGAACGCTTACTCGTTTTTCACACTCTATGCGAATATTGATAATTACAGGGCAAATTGGAATGTAGAGAGCACGAATCTTCTAGATCAATACATACTTGCAAAAACCCGCCTTATGATCGAAACAGTTACCCAGTCAATGGATCAGTATGACCTTCCAGGCGCAACAAACGAAATTAAAGCCTTCATTGACGCTTTAAACAACTGGTATATAAGAAGAAGTCGAGATCGTTTCTGGGCTCCAGGTAGCCCCAAAGATGACACAGATAAGCAAGCTGCCTACGACACTTTGTTCACAGTCCTTAAGATCCTCTGCGAAACAAGTGCGCCTTTACTCCCAATGACATCTGAGGAAATCTATTCCGGAATTACAGCGAATGAAAGTGTCCATTTGGCCGACTGGCCCGACGCTAACTCTCTTCCATCAAACCCTAACCTTGTAAAGGCAATGGACCTAGTTAGAGATATTGTGTCGACCACACTCAGGGTACGAGAAGATGCAAGCCTTAGAGTTCGGCTACCTCTCAGTAGTATCACCATAGCTGGCGAGGAACTTTCTGAACTTGAAAAATACCTTGATATCATCAAAGACGAAGTGAACGTGAAGGCGGTTATCTTCTCAGACGATATCGCTAATCATGCGCAGTTTATTTTAAAACCCGATGGCAAAATTCTCGGCCCGCGGTTGGGCAAATCCGTACAAGATGTATTCAAAGCTGCAAAATCTGGAAACTGGGAATGGATAAACGACGAAAAAGTGCAAGTAGGAACCCATGTGCTCGAGAAAAACGAGTTTTCCATCCATCTAGAAGCTAACGAAGGTATAACTGCTGGAGCCTTAGCTACATCCAATGGAGTGGTCATATTAGATACAAATATTACCGAGGAACTTATAAATGAGGGGCGAGCTCGTGACACGGTACGGGCAATACAGGAAGCCAGAAAAACTCAGAATCTAGTTGTAACTGATCGAATTCAGGTGGTCGTTGATGCCTCGGAAAACATCCAGCAGGCTATCAATCCACACCTACCTTACATTGCTGATCAAGTTTTGGCAGTGTCAATTGACTTCCAACCCATCAACACTGAGGCGATGATTCATCAGGGCAACATAGACGGTGAAAGTGTTTCCATTTCCCTCTCTACGGTAAATCGGTAAATCGGTAAATCGGTATCGTAGCGATTTGGGCTGGATGCTATTCTTCGTCAGAAAAAAAAGATGAAATAGCTTCATCAGTTTCATCATCGACCAGACCGAGGACACTTTCATGGGGGTCAGAGTCACGTAGTTCTTCAAAAAACCGGTCGCCTGAAACTCCCTCATTCCCTTGAACGACAGGAGTGATCTGAGTCGGAGGACCAGCATCTTCTTGATCCTCTATCCAATTCTCTCCTATCCCTTCCTCTGCGCCTGCTGCCGCTGCGTCAATCCAAGACTCAAGGTCTTCAGTTGAATGGACAAGACTCAATTCAGGCGGCATCTCTTTTTCAAGTCGTCCTCCATCAACCTCCATTACGTCTTCCTGACTCGCTGGCCTGATATCCCGAATTTCACTCATGGCAGAAATACCATCTAGGCCAGCCGTCTCGTCTTCTATAGCTTCTTCATCTTGGGCTTCAAGAAGTTCAAGCTCCAACTCGCTTGAATCTTCTCCGAGCTCTTCGATTTCTTGACCAATTTCCAGTTCAAGTTCACTATCTTCAATTAATTTTCGCATTTCATCGAGAACTATAAGAAGTTGATCTTTCCCTGCGTGAAGCTGCCCTTCGAGATATCCGCATCTTTCTTCAAGGTTCTTACGCTTTGATTCGAGCGACTCTATTTTTCCCTTAAGATTAGTTTGAGATTCCTCAGCCATTTTTCGGGCTTCCTCAACCACAACTCTCTTAATATTATCAGCTTGCGCCTCAGCTGATGCTATAAGTTGCTCGGCCTGGGCCGCTGCTTCCTTTGTCAGTGAATCCGCAGTTCGCTGAGCTGCCGCAAGTAAACGTTGTGCAGCACCTTCTGGGTCGTACAGCTCCGAATCTTCTTCACCGTTCGTAGGAATTCTAAAGTCTTCCGATTCCAACAATTCGGCAAACCTTCTAAGGAAGGAATCGACCTCCTGTATGTCGTACCCTCCCCTTCGGTGCCTTGCAAAACGAACATTTCGAATAAACTCCGGAGTTAGAAAACTTCGAGTCGTGTCGGATAGAGCCATACAAAAATTGTACTAGCTTTAGCAGGCTGGGTCAGGGATTGCCTTACGAGGATCTGATTTGAATGCTAGACAGAAACAGACCCGCCAAGACGCTGGCGTTCTTCATCTGACACTTCTACATCTTTCGGAGTTAGAAGGAAAACATCATCTCCTGCTTTGACAAATCCCCCATCAATACCGACTTTTAAACCTGAACAAAAATCAATCACTCGAACTGCGACTTCATGATCCGCCTGCTGGATATTAACTATCACTGGTTGCCTTCGTTTAATTGCTTCTGAAATCTCTTTAACGTCACTAAACCGAACTGGAGTTACGACACAAGGTTTAGATACTTTAGGCGGAGCAATAGTTCTTACAGCATTAGCCAAACGAGATTGTCCCGTATCCTCACTCTTGGGGATCGGACGAACTGTGGTCACTCCACTGGTCTGTGGAGCAGGTGGAGCACTTACCGAGGGGGCACTTCCATGGTCATGCAACTCTTGAAAATCTTCATCAGAACCTAGCCCTAGATAAAGCATCGTCTTTTTTAGAAAACTGGTCATCAATTTCTCCTATTGACGTAAGTCAACATCTATAACCTCAACATCTATAACCTAACACCATAGAGCCTTAGTTTTCAATCAGCGTCGCGGTTTCCAAAAATTGCTCTTCCAAGACGAAGTATTGTTGCCCCAGCTTCAAGGGCTAAATCATAATCATTACTCATTCCCATAGAGCATTCTAATAACCCAAGCGTATTAGCTAGTTTCTTTAGATCTTGAAAACAAACCAGCGTTGCATCCCGATCTGCGCTTGCGCCAATTGTCATTAAGCCTTCAATATGAATTCCGGATTCTTCAAACTTCTCTACTAGAGAGGGCACTTGGGCAGGAGGTATACCCCCCTGATTCTCTGCGCCTGTCATGTTAACCTGAAGCAGAAGTTTGGGGCTGATGCTGCGCTTAGCAATTTCCTCTCCCAGAGCAAGCGAATCAGTCGACTGCCACATAAATACCGAACTTGAGAGTTTACGGATCTTATTTCTCTGAAGATTCCCAATAAAGTGCCACCGATAATTTTTCCCTTCATCTAGATTCTCTAGAATGTCTCTTTTTTTCATCAGCTCTTGTGCATAGTTCTCACCAATGTCATGAATTCCAGCTTTGGCCGCTGATTTTATGGCATCAACTCCAAAACCTTTGGTCACCGCAACGATAGTCACTGGGTTAGAAGACCTTGAGGAAACCATCTCTCGGATATTCCCTACGCTGTCTGCTACTAGCTGATCATTAATAGGATTACCCAAAATCACCCTTTCTCGGCCCTATCCACCCAACCATTGCCTGCCGTTTACGGTCTTTTCTTAACCTATGTGACCAAAACTTCTCTGGGTTTGATGTGCATTCATCAATTCTAACAATCTCAGTAATGCCATTTTGAGTTAAAGAAATTTCAACTGCTTTTGGTAAGTTAAGCGCTAAACATCCTTCTCGAGTTTCCGAGCGCACACTATCTCCAAAAACATTACAAATGGTCTTCATTTCATTCTCACCAAATTGATAAACGCTTGGATGAATACAAGGACCAATTACTGCCACAGCTGGCTCTTTACCTAGCCCTTCCATCAGTTCAACTGCTCTGTCAATAATTCCTAGCGTTAAGCCTCTCCAACCTGCATGAACTAAGTTCAGAGACCCTAAAGGACTCACAAGGGCAACTGGTGCACAATCTGCAACTTGTATAGAAATCGGGACCCCAGAACTATTTGTTAATATTGCATCTCCAGACCTTCCCTGACACTCGCCTGGTGACTGTACTTGGACAATTTCTGTTCCATGTACTTGAGTCAAATAAGCCCACTTTTCATCGACAATAGAACGCTGCCTAGAAGCAAGGATCTGCGGGTCTTGGCTCGTTGACAAATCCCCTTGATCTTTCGTAGTGAAAATTAAATAGGCTTTCCTGCCATCCTCAAGTTGGAAAGACCAAGAAGGTTTCTCATGTCTCATTAATCACAAAACTTGGACGGCCGCTATGACGTGTATATTCCCAGTTATTGGAGGAAGTCCGGAACATCAAGACCCGTATGCACTTCTGTCGTTTCTTCCGTCTCTCCGAATACATCAGGTACGTCGCTTTCCACAGGAGAACGCCTTACAGGGCGACTGCCATTCTCCCATCGGTCGAATCCAGCAGCTATGACTGTAACTCTGACTGTGTCTCCAATAGATTCGTCCACGACAGTTCCAAAAATAATATTCGCATCTGGGTGGGCTACACCAACAACAAGTTCTGCAGCTTCATTAACTTCATTTAACGTTAAACTACTCGATCCAGTGATTGACAGGAGGATGCCACGTGCTCCGTCTATAGGTGATTCCATGAGGGGACTGGAAATTGCTTTTCGAGCAGCGCTTGTTGCCCTTTGTTCACCACTTCCTTCGCCAACACCCATCAACGCTGAACCTGCATCATTCATGATCATCTTTACATCTGCAAAGTCTGTGTTAATCAAACCAGGAGTGGTGATGAGTTCAGTTATGCCCCTAACTCCATCAAGAAGGATTTCGTCAGCTTTGGCGAAAGCTTCAACAACAGTTGTTTGTTCATCTGCTACGGACAATAAACGGTCATTGGGTATAACGATTTGAGTGTCGACTTTTTCTCGAAGACGGGTAATTCCCTGATCAGCTTGAACAGCTCTTCTGCGCCCTTCGAAACCGAAAGGCCGGGTTACAACGGCTATCGTTAAAGCCCCTAACCCCTTTGCTACGTCAGCAACAATCGGAGCTGCACCTGTTCCTGTTCCTCCCCCTTCACCGGCCGTTATAAAAACCATATCTGCGCCAGATAATGCTTGTTCAATTTCTTGTCGATTGTCTTCCGCTGCCTGTCGGCCAATATCAGGATCGGACCCCGCTCCTAGTCCTCGGGTGAGCTCTCGCCCGATATCAATTTTGACTTCTGCATCAGATAGTAGAAGCGCTTGTGCATCTGTATTAATTGCGTGAAACTCTACTCCACGGAGACCAGCGTCGATCATTCGGTTTACAGCATTCACACCGCCGCCGCCGACACCTACCACTTTAATAACAGCAAGATAATTATGCGGATTAGTCATTTTGTCTCCTTATATTTTTAGAACTTTAAAGTCTTACAAGAGGTTTAGTCTTTGAATCACAATCTAAGTGTTCCTTCTAGGTAGAAGGGTACGAGCAACTAGGGTCACGACACAACACAGGCGTTAGCGGCGCTCTTACATCAATATGCAAAACAGAACTTTGGTCTACTTGGGAAAGTATCGTTGCAGCTGCTATAACCTTGCCTTCGATATCAGAGCTATCGCCAAAAAGGATTTTCCCACCACCAAATAGAAGTAGTTCAATCTGGCTGCCACCTTTAATCGAGGAGATATCCCCGGTAAGTTCAGACGAGATAGTTCCAGCAACTTGAATGAGGGGTATTACCTGTTCAGGAGCCCATTCTCCTATAGAGAGGATTCCTATTTCTTCCTCTATCGGTAACAAATCATATGGCAATACATCTTCTTTTTGAAGCACTCGTCCCTCGATATCGACCACTACCCAACCCTCTTCATTCGAGAATGCTGCAACAGGATCTCTTGTGGAAACACGGATGGTAATGGTTCCACCCCACGACCTTGAAATGCGGGCTTCTTTAACCCAAGGTATGGCTTCAATTCTCTTTGATGAGGACGAACTATCAACCTCAAGTAGAGGTTTACCTTTTTCTATGCCCGCCACTCTTCTGACCTCTCCTTCTAGCTCCATAGACACACCCTCAATGACAATTTCATCTACGTCGAAAAGTGAACTCTTAGATAGAAGATAGCCCCCTGCCCCTAGAGAGGTAATTACAACAATGAGAAGGAGTATTCTGAGGCGACGTCGACCTTTAGCGCGCATAACATCTATTCTTCGAGATTGAATACGAGGATCCATATAGTTACTCAAATCCTAAAAAATGATTTTCGGAATCCAGCTCTATTCCGAATTTTTTAAGGACTCGGCTCCTTACTTCTTGAATAAGGGCAGCAACATCCTCTGATTTTCCCCCATGGTCAACTTGTATAAAATTTGCATGTTTCTCAGAAACGTACGCTGTTCCTATTCGAAGACCCTTGCATCCAGCTGCTTCTATCAGGCGTCCAGCCGATTCATTCTGTGGATTTGTGAATACCGATCCAGCGTTTTGACCACCAGGCTGATTCTCGACTCTCCATCTAACTATCTCAGACAGCTCCATTTCAGATTCACTGGTATTTCCTTCCTTTAGGCCTAAATCAACTTTCGTAATAACCTGACTGCTACTAATAGAAGATTTGCGATAAGAGAACCTCAACTGATCAATCGATAGGGAGAAGTAATCTCCTGTTTCTAAATCGATTCCTTCAACCTTTCGAACGCTTTTACTCATGTCAGAACCATGCCCTCCAGCGTTCATCCGAACGGCTCCACCCATTGAACCGGGAACACCCACTGCCCATTCAAAGCCTGTTAGACCAGCTGCTACTGTCTTTCTTGCTACGACAGGCAAAATTGCTGCTGCACCGGCAATAACTGTTTCTCCCTCAATAGACATAGATTTGAACTCTCGCCCTAAACGAAGAATTAATCCGGAAAACCCATTATCGGAAACCAGAAGATTTGATCCATTGCCAAGAACCGCGACAGGTATATCCAAGCCAAGAATACGGTTAGAAATCACCTGAAGATCGTTTTCGATACCGACTTCAATAAAGACACTGCATGCTCCACCGGATCTATACGTCGTCTTTTCGCCAAGAGGCTCAAGTCGCCTTACTTCACTACGATCTAAAGAAGCTTCAAAGAACTCGCATAGTTCTCCCCAAGGCAAATGCTCTTGCTTCATGCTAATCCAGACATAAGTTCATTTGGCAAAGTTGTTATGTCGCCGGCCCCAAGTGTAAGGCATAGGTCACCTTGAGTGAGTTCCGAACGAATATGATCAACTAGATCTGTTCGGTGTTCGCAATAAACCACCTGCTTTCCTGATTCTGAATCTCGGACAACATCAGCAATCAGGCGCCCCGAGACTCCTGGTATCGGAGATTCTCCGGCAGAGTAAATACCCGTTACGTACACGACATCTGCATTCTGAAAGGAGTGGGAAAAGTCATTCCAAAAGTCCTGGGTCCTGGAATACCTATGTGGTTGGAAAACACAAATAATGCGACCCCAATCTCCTTCTTTTGCAGCTTGGAGAGCAGAGCTCACCTCAGTTGGTAGATGCGCATAGTCATCTATAAACGATACGCCGTTTTTTTCTCCACGATAATGAAACCTTCTAGCTACTCCTCCAAACTGTGCAAGCCCTTCTCGCAACAGGTTAATATCTGCGCTTAAATAGTCAGCGAAAGATAAAGCAGCCACTGCATTTTGAACGTTATATAGACCAGGTGTCGCTAAAGAGAAATCACCTAGTTTGCCTGAAGGGCCATTAAGCGAAAAACTAGATCCGAATCGCGAACCCTTGTAGTTTGCAATAGAGTAGTCTGCCTCAGGGTTAACCCCATATGTGATGACGTTAGGCTCCCCCACCAACCCTTTTAAGCCTTCGTCGTCGGAACATACGAATGCTTTATCCTTTATATTTTTTAAAAATTGATTAAAAGCAGCTCGAAGATTCGCCTCATTTCCATATTGTCCCAGATGGTCAGGTTCAACATTAGTAATGATTCCGTAGTCTGAATCAAGCGTTAAAAACGTTCCATCTGACTCATCGGCTTCTACTACAAATAGGTTGGAGTCTGGTTCCCACAACGCCCCACACCCAATCTCGTTGACTTCGCCGCCAATTATAAATGAAGGATTGAGATTGGCTTGAGCAAGCAATACTGCCAGCATCGATGAAGTAGTTGTCTTGCCATGCGTTCCCGCAACAGAAACAGTGGGTTTAATTCTAGTAATAGCACTCAAGAGATCTGCTCGGCTTACTACAGGGATAGCGCGCTCTCGAGCTTCCCTTATCTCAATGTTCTCATCGGCTACAGCAGTGGATCGGGCGACAAGGTCTACCTGCCCAACGTTATGCCTTCCGTGTCCGATCGTAACTTTAATCCCAGCAGCTACTAAACGGTCTAGACCTGCTGAACTTTTTAGGTCACTTCCTGTTATCGAGTGACCCATCGTCGCAAGGACTAAACCAATAGCCCGCATTCCTGCGCCTCCTATACCGACAATATGTATCGATAACTTAGGACCCAAATCCAATTCACCCTTGACTGAAGCTTCAGTCATAACGCTTCCTTCTTCAATAAACTTGCTAAGGCTTCCGATGCGTTGATTTGATTATTCATTTCTGCTCGTCGCCTCATCCTGTGGAGCTCTTCCCGACTTTTTATTAGCTCATTCATGAGAGCAGAGAGACTGAGCCCATCACAATTTTCGTCGGTCAATATTCGGGCTGAACCCAAATCCACCATAGACTTTGCATTAGCTGTTTGATGGTCGCCAGGGGCATTAGGAAGAGGAACTAACACTGAAGGTAAGTCTAATGCGGCTATCTCAGCGGTAATTGAACCACCTGCTCTTGAGATAATCAGATCAGCTGACCTAAGAATGCTCGGCATGTCGTATTCAAACTCAATCGGCCGATAATCAACATAGTTTCTAAGCTCTTCCTCAGAGCGAAAGAGCTCTTCCCAATCTCGACGCCCAATTATATGGTAAACCGTCAAGCCCATACCCTTATCCAAAAGAGGGATAGCATCTCTCAAAGCCAAATTTATTTTTTTCGCCCCTAAAGACCCCCCAGTAACGACTACGAAGAGATTTTCGCTAGGAACTTTCAATTTTTCTCGAATACAAGCTGGCTCAATCCGCCGTGCATCGATGATTGATTGCCTTACAGGGTTTCCGGTATAAACAGCATTTCGAAGGGAAGTATCTTTATACGAAACGGCAGAGTGGCGAGCCCAACGACTAATTACTTTATTAGCTAATCCCGGAACTGCATTTTGCTCATGGGCGACTACTGGAATCTTTAATACTAGTGATGCTAAGGCGCATGGGAAGCATGCAAATCCTCCTAGCGCTAGAACAACTTGAGGCTTCCTCTTGTTTAGCAAACGAAGGGCCTCCATAGTTCCTCGAATTAGTAAATAAATAGCCCTTAAAGCTGCGAGCGGATTTCGACGGGATATTCCGGTCCCAGAAATGGTGATAAGTTCAAACCCTTCGGAAGGAACAAGATCTTGCTCTATACCTCGATCGCTACCTACGAACAGTATTTCTTCTTTCCGGTACCCACCGCGAGCGAGAGCATTTGCTACAGCTAAACCCGGATGGACATGGCCAGCGGTTCCTCCACCGGCAATGACGACAAAGCACTCATTCATTTTGACCCTGCCGGTCAATGTTAAGAATCATCCCCACTGCTGCCATTCCCACTAATAAAGAAGTCCCTCCAAATGATACAAAGGGCAATGGGATCCCAGTTACTGGGAGGACCCCTATAACTGTTCCCACGTTGATGAACGCTTGGAGTAAGAACCACATTGAAACACCAATCGCCAATAGTGAACCAAATTTATCATCACACCTAAGAGCAGCACGTATTCCGAACGCTGCTAAACCTATAAACAACATTAGAACAGTAATTGCACCAATGAAGCCCATCTCTTCGGCAATAACCGTATAGATAAAATCGGTATGGGCATAAGGGAGGAAACCCCATTTAGCTCTACTTGCTCCTGGGCCTACCCCCATCCAACCTCCGCTAGCTATACCGACAAGCGACTGGAAAGTCTGATATCCAGTATTGAGTGGATCGCTGTCAGGNTGCAGGAAGGACAGTAATCGGGCNCTTCGGTAATCNGCCGACATNCTGACNGCTANNGTTACNGCAGCNCCANCNGTNACCAAACCAGCAAGTCGAAGCACNGGAAGACCTCCAAGGAACATGACAATNACCATCAAAGCTCCGANAATAATGACAGTACCTAAATCTGGCTGCTTCATGACGAGTANCGCTGCNGCAACGAATATTATNACTGGAGCATTAAANGTCCTAGGTTCAGACAATTCTGATTGACGATCGGCAAGGAGTTTNGNCGTATAAATAAGTATCGTNANTTTAAGNAATTCAGAGGGNTGGAAAGTNATTCCGGTTTCNNNAATATCTNACCCAGCGTGTGGCNCCGTTAGCGTTAACNCCAAATCCCGGAACGTGAACTAGAAANAGAAGGAAAAANGTNACNCCNANAAGAAANTTTATCTGNTGNCCCCANCTTCTGNAGTCAATTNTAGAAATGATAGCCATGGCNANTAAACCCATGAGGAANNAAATNCCNTGCNGCTGAAAGTAANNCCANGTGTTTTGNCCTTCATACGTNGCTACNACTGATCCAGCAGAAAGTATCATCGCAAGNCCNATCACATTTAGCGCTANNACAATACNGANAATCCAGTACTGGCTTCTNNNTTGCGGATTGNCCCTGAAAGCNANCTTNCTNNTTTTCNNCNCATNNGNCTNNTTAGGAGNCNTGAGNGTNTCTCTTAGAGCATTAGCAAGNGTCCGATGAAANGNNCGGCGGTATGANGGNTCGAAAGTNGTCATGTTNGCCNCATNACNATCTCATTTACTAGNCTANTAAAATCNTCTCCTCGNTCGGANTAGTTTCGNTACCAATCAAATGAAGCNCACCCNGGGGAGAGAATGACCGAATCGCCNTTCCGNCTNCGNGANTGAGCAAGATTAACAGCCTCTTCCATAGTATGGGCTGCNCTAACTGNAGTANTGNNNGNGAATATTCTTTGAATCTCTTCTGAAGCTTCNCCAATAGCAATNACTAGTTTTAAGTGCTTCTTGAGNCNNCCAAGAGGNCTTAGNTCAATACCTTTGTTTCGTCCNCCAACTATCAGTATTACATTTTCGAAACCTTGAACTGCTGCCGCNACCGAATGCGGAGTGGTTGATTTACTATCGTTATGCCACCNCACACCTTCTTTCGACCCGAGATAGGTCATGCGATGTGGCAACCCGGAGAAGGTAGATAGCACTTCTCTTATCGCAGTATTAGACGCTCCCCCTTCTGACGCTATCGAAGCAGCTGCGAGACTATTAAGAACGTCATGAGGCGAAGTTTTTGAGAGTTCACCTACTTCGAGTAAGCGAGTGTCGTTGACCACTAGCATGCCGTTATCTATTCGACTGTCTCCTTTCGAAAAGCCGAAAGTGAGGGTTGTNGCTGCAGGTGGGATATTCCTGCGGACTACTTCATCTTCAATCCCAGCAATGGCAGTATCTTTAGGTCCGAGATTCTTCCAAATTACTTTTTTTGCTTCCTCATACGCGTTTAGATCTCTATGCACATCAAGGTGGTCTGGTGAAAAATTCAACCAGGCGGCTACTTGAGGTTTAAACTGCTGAGAAAAAGAAAGGCGGAACGAGGATGCTTCTACAACCATTGTTTCTGTTTCGTCGTTACCGATTGCTGAAACTAAGGGCGTATCTGTATTACCCGCTAATGCAGATGCCTTTCCGCTCTTTTTAAGCATCTGGTGAACCATAGTGCAGACTGTAGTTTTGCCATTTGTTCCAGTTACTGCAAGTATTGGCCGCTGATCCCACTGCGCTGAGAGGTCGAATTCTGTAAGTATCGGTATCTTTTTTTCTTTCATACATTTAAAGAAAAGGTGATTCTCTGGCAGGCCGGGAGTGGGAACGGCAAAGTCTACGCCTTTGATAAGTTCTTGAAGTCCATATTCACTATTTGGAACATGTAGGTCAACCCCCATAGCTTGAGCAGTTCTTGACATTTCCTCATCAGGACTATCATCAAAAACGAGTACAGAGGCATTTCTCTCTAAAAGTGCCGCAGTAACTGCACGACCAGTAATTCCGAAACCAAAAAGTGCAACTGTTGAGCCTTGATCTACCAGAGTTTGAGTCATGGCAAAGATACTCCTCGTAGATCAGACACTTCAACAAAGTCTGCGTAGAAAAGACCGAGGGCGATAGCTACAAAGAAACCCCCAATAATCCAGAAACGGACAATTACAGTTGTCTCAGGCCAGCCGAGAAGTTCGAAATGGTGATGGAAAGGCGCCATACGAAAAATACGTTTTCTATTCATAAACCGAAAACCCAATACTTGAATAATCACTGAAAGAGTCTCAAGCACAAAAATTCCCCCAATTATTGGAAGAAGTAGATGAGTGTTCGTAGCTAACGCTAAGCAAGCTAAGGCAGTTCCGATAGCTAAAGAGCCTGTATCACCCATAAAGATTTTTGCTGGAGCGGCATTCCACCAAAGAAACCCTATACACGCTCCTAGCATTGAAACAGCAACGACTGCTAAATCTAATGCGTGATCAAGATCATAGATTTCTGGATGGCGAAAAGCCCAAAATGAAATAACTGTTAGCGCGCTAAAGCATAAGGTAGATGATCCAGCAGCTAGCCCATCAAGGCCATCTGTAAGGTTAACTGCATTACTCATAGCAAGAATTATAAACACAGCCCAAAAGACCCAACCGACTGGACCCAAGTCGATCGAAAGTGAATCCCAACGCGTAAAAGAAACTTCGGTATGTACGTTGGTACTTGTAACCATTGCTATTGAAAAACCAAAGGCAACGACAAGCAAACCGATGACTTTTGTACCTTTCTTTAGACCGAGGTTTCGCTCATTTGAGACTTTCAACCAATCATCTAAGAAACCAACAATACTTGCCCCAAGAATCGCAGCCATTACAAGCAGACCTGAACGCGTATAGATTCCGTTATACAAGTCTGAAATAACATAGGCTATCGTCCCACCGAGAACAACAGCTATACCCCCCATGGTAGGTGTTCCTGCTTTAGTAATATGACCCCCAGGGCCGTCTTCGCGAATNGGTTGCCCGATTTTTCTAGTTGTCAACCAACGAATTAAGTACCGCGTCCCAAAAAGAGATATTCCAACTGAAATCGTAACTGCAAATAAAAGGCGAATCATCCGTTGACCCCCTGAAGAACTGCTTCGGCGATAACCCTGTCATCAAAAGGCTTAACTTTACCGCAGATCTCTTGTGTTGTTTCAGCGCCTTTGCCAGCGATCACTATAACTCCGCCTGCGTCTGAAGATTGTATTGCGAGCTGAATAGCTGCTTCTCTGTCTTCTTCCACAATTACCGGACTTGGATCAATGAAGCCAGTCATAGTTTGGTCAATGATCTGACGAGGATCTTCATAACGAGGATTGTCGGAAGTGACGATCACTCGATCGGCGTGTATTTCGGCCGCACGAGCCATCTTGGGCCTCTTGCTGTCATCACGATTCCCACCGCAACCAAACACAATTGTTAAATCAACTTCAGGAGATATCTTTCTGACAGATCGGAGGACGTTCTCTATCCCCGCAGGTGTATGAGAGTAATCAACGATTACTGTTGGAGCTCCTTTATACCCATCAATAACTTCGAACCTGCCTGGGACGGGTTCAGCTACTTCAAGTCCATTCACAATCTGGTTTTCGTCTAGACCCAATAGAAGACAAGTAGAGGCAGCTAGTAATGCATTCTCAATGTTAAATCTTCCTGGAACCCGAAGTTCAATTGCTAGATCCCGCCAGATAATGCTTGATCCAGTAAAACTTTCATCCTTTATTTCAATTGCGGCTGCTGAGGTTTCATAAGTCTTGATATCAATTTGTTTTGCCAACCGTAAGCCATACGGGTCATCGACGTTAACTACTGCAGATCTGCATCGATTCGCCGCAAACAAAGAACACTTCGTTTCGAAATACTCCTCAATATCACTGTGAAAATCCAAATGGTCTTGACTAAGGTTTGTAAACACTCCGATATCAAACTCCGTTCCGGCTACTCGATGTTGCGACAGAGCATGAGAAGAAACCTCCATTACCACTGATTTAATTCCGCCGTCGGCTAGAGATCGAAATTGTCTTTGCAAATCAGGCGCCTCAGGTGTTGTAAGCACTCCGGTTAAAGTTCCAATAGATTCACAGGAAACCCCTGCCGAATTAAGTATTGCTTCAACCAAATGTGTAGTAGTGGTTTTCCCGTTTGTACCAGTTACTCCTATAACATCTAACTCTCTTGATGGAAATCCAAAATAGATACAGGAGATATGCCCCATAAACTCTCGGGTATCCTTGACAATTATTTGAGGTACGGAAACCGATAACTCTCTCTCAGCTACAACCGCAACAGCTCCATGTTCTATCGCCTGAATTGCATATTCATGGCCGTCGTGCGTTCCACCAGAGATACAGAAGAATATATTGCCAGTCTGGACTTCCCTACTATCGAAACTTAATCCGGTCGCTTCTAGCCCATCCATTGACCCAATTACCTCTAACCCAACTGGGGCTATGGTGGATTGATATTCTGTAACGATCTCGACAAGATTCATTGAGCCCCCTCTGATTTAGATTCATCGACTGTCAGATTACTTACCTCACCTTGAGTTGAGACCGAATAGACCAGGTCAGATGAGGGAGAAATCTTATAATGTCGTAACGCCCAACTCGCAAGATCGCCAAACAGTGGAGCCGCTGTTTCACTTGCGTAAAAATTATCTGCTGGCTCGTCGATAATCACAATCATCGATAGCTCCGGAGCAGATGCTGGGAAATACCCAACAACGGTTGATGCGTAACGGTAGAGGCCCTCTTCATCCTCATAAGTTCCATTGGGCTGTACTTTTCGAGCAGTTCCAGTTTTAGCGGCAATCGCATACCCTGGAACTCCAGCTTTTCTCGCCGTACCTCTCGAAACAACCGCAGCTAACATTTGCGTCATTTCACGTGCTGCCTGCTCCTCAATCACACGACGACTAGGACTTGTTGCAACGTACTCTTTCTCACCAGAGCTATGAGCTATCGACGAAATGATCTGGGGCGAAACATAGACTCCGCCATTCGCCAGAGCATTATATGCACTAAGCATCTGGATTGGAGTTACATCGATGCCTTGACCCATTCCCGTTGTTGCGATTTCGACGCCTGACCAATTCTCAAGATTTTTAAGCACACCTGAAGCTTCATACGGGAAGTCCAAATCTGTCTTCTGGTTGAAACCAAAATCTACTAAATACCGATGGAGTCTTTCTTTGCCGAGGTCAAGAGCCCATGTAATCGTCCCAGTATTTGAAGAATTAACTAGTATTTCTTCTAAAGTCATCTCTTGAGTCCCATAGGTCAGGCCAAGCTCAGTAAATGTACAGTCATACTTGACACCGACACATTCTTCTTCGTCAAAAAGTTCTATAGAGTCATCAATTGCTCTAACGGTATTGGGATGAGCCAAGCCTTCGTTAACTACCGCTGCGAACGTCATTGATTTCATTACTGATCCAGGTTCATATACCCATGTGGCTGCTCTATTATCAGAGGTCGTAACTATTTCTCCATCTTCAGTCGTCACTATAGATGCCATAGAGAGAATCTCTCCTGTGGAAGGTTTAGATATGATAACCACTCCCCCCTTAGCGCTCATTGTTTCTATTGCCGTACTCAGCTCTAGTTCAACTTGTGCTTGGAGAGCCCGATCCAGCGTTAAGTAAATATCTGCACCTTGAGTCGCTGGTTCAATTTGTATTCTGCCGTTAGGGATGGTTCCCCCAAATTGATTACGTTCAGCTACTTCTAGGCCCGGTTCTCCTGCTAGATACTCATCGTACTGCAACTCAATTCCGGAAATTCCTTGATTGTCGACTCCAGCCTGCCCTATTGTTCCTCTGGCGAAATAGTCGCCTGACGGATTGAACCTTCTCGGTTCCTCATCTATATAGACTCCGACAAGATTCAGGTCTTCTACAGATGATTGCATCTGAAGCGTTGCTTCTCTTTGGAGATAGCTGAATCTTGATTCTCTCGTGAGTTCCGCAAGAATATATTTGGATTTTCTGTTGATTATCGGCTCAAGAACCTGCGCATATTCTATTGCTAAATCTCCGACTACTTTAGGGTCAGCATGAATAATCGGCTGAGGAAACGATAATGCTAGTTGGGCTCCATTTCTATCAAGAATTCGTCCTCGTTCACCTTCGGTAATGCTCTCATACATTCGTTGTTCTACGCCTATTTGCACTCTTCGGTCAGAAGTAAGTACCTGAATATGAAAAAGTCTCCAACCTAGTGCGACAGCAGATATGAAGAAGAACGCTATAAGTACAACCAACCGCCAATTTTCTTGTAACGAAAATTTGACCCTAGCCATTTACGCCACTGTCTGGTTCTGAAACGGCTGTATCTTTCCATCTTTCCTGATGTATATGGCCTGATGCTGTTAGATACTTGACTTGTGAAGGTGTGATCATTCCAAGCCCATGGAGGTCACCTTCTACTAATTCTTCTGGGGAGCCGAATGCAATTTTGTATATTCTTTGAGCAGACTCAAGTTCAGAAATGTTAAAGCGATGAGCCCTATTGACATCACTTGCATCGCTTATCATCGTGATAGTCCTATCAAGACTTCGCTGATTATTAACTACTAAGGCG
>PAYW01000028.1 GCA_002715425.1 Actinomycetota bacterium
CGCCAACAAGAAGATCCATCCTCCCATCACCATCAAAATCACCAGTATCAGTCACCGAACCAAACCGGTCACCACTCTCAGCACCAATCCAACCCGCAGACAAAAATCCAGGCGTATCCTGATCAATCTGGTTACCGATTCCAAACATTCCTTCTATGGAATATAAAGTTGAGAGAATCTGATCTCCGTATCCGCCACCCTGATCAATTACTCCACCGTTGACAATTGCCATGAAATTATCGCCTTTGGTAACAGCAGTTCTAGCAGTCCCAACAATTGTTACATTGGCTTGATCGGTCCGCCCTGAGGCTCCAAACCCGTTACTAACGTAGATACCAATAATTGCTCCGACTGAACCTACAGAGGATGACGCCAACCAATTCGCTACTTCTTCACCTGTATAGTCTCTTTCCCAAGATGAATAAGGATTAGCGAGGCCGTCAAAAGTATCAATCTGCGCTGGCAGATGGGGAATATCGGGGCAAGGATGATTCGCAGCTGTGCAGAAAACATAAGCACCTGATTCGCTATGCCCTCCGTTAGACGAGCTGTAGTAGGCACTAATGGGACTTTCTCCATTAAGTAGAACTTCGTTAGCTGTTGCGTCTACTCCGGCTATCCAATTAGAAGCGTTGCTGGATGACTCGTGAGAGTAGCCAATGTAGTATTGGTCGTTGATTGTAGAGTACAGATCCCATGGTAGGTCCCAGCTCTCATTGGACCTTCGGCTATTGATACGTGCCAAAGCGTAGCTTCTTCCAGCAACAGCCTGAGACTCTAAAGCTGCTGCAGGCCAACTCGGCGGTACTTCCGCAAGGCCATATAAGTACTTTTCCATAGATAGATTCTCGAGAGTTAAAAAGATCCCATCACCTTCTAAGTCTCGTTCGCGAATAACTAATCGGCCCCAATGGTAACTATTCCCGGAGGTTCCTACGTTCGTAAATTGACCGATTACAGCGGTATGGACAGGTTCTCCTTCAACAAGGTCGATTGAAATTGGGCCATCCGCACAGTGTTGTATATTTTCTGGTTGGGCATTCTCTATACAGTGGTCAATACTATCGGGAGTAGAGATTGAGATAATATCTGCTGAGCGGATTATTGTTAGAACAGTTGCTGCTGGGATATTTGCGAATACATTGCCTGATGCGTTAATGAGATCTACTGGTCCAGAAGTTGTAAAGGTAGCTCCCTCACCACTAAAGATGTGAATGCTGAGGTCATTTAAGGTTTCAACTACGGAGAGGGTTGTCCCTGGATAGTAGAAAGAGAGGATTTGTTCAGCAGTTTGGCCTCCGCCTCCTTCTTCAACAGAGAGTGCGCGACTGTACGCACCATATTGACTCATTCCGACCCCATGCCCCCAACCATGCCCCTCAATGCTGATAACAGAGGAATTAGCTGGGATATCAGCCTGAACTGGAGTGGCGATAATTCCTAGCAGAGTTACCACAGCCAGTAAGGGTACCCCTACGCGGCAATGTAAGGAGTAAACAGTCTTTGTTGTTTTGGTGAAAAATCTGGGTATACGCATGGTACTCCACTGTCCACCGCCCATATTAATAATTGCTGATATTTACTCTAGATTCAAGCCAATGCTTGAGTTCTTGAAGATTTTGTTAGAAGTTCGGGCTCCTACCTCTATTTACCTTGTTTGGTACCCTTATCGAAGATCCAATTAGGAAGCCTAAACCCCAAGCAATATGCATAGTTGGAAATACCACAATCAAGATAATCTTCTCTACAGGTTTACTAGATTTTTGTATCGAAGAGGCTATTAAGACACATATTAAATAGCAGCTAGGGACGAGTAGTCCCCAAAGAGAAAGGGATGCAGCTAGCGTTATGCCCAGAATAATCCCAATGATCAAGGCTGGTGGAACTATCTGTCTTATCTTTATTGATGAAGGGTGAAGCTTCAATACCGCTCGTTTCCATTGACCATATTGAAAATACTGGCGAAATAAAGCACGTAACGAGGGTCTAGGCCTATAACGCACAACAAGGTTTGGGTTGAACCAAACAAGTCGGCCACTTTCGCGAATACGTATATTAAGTTCATAATCCTGGTTCCGAATCAATGTTTCGTTAAACCCACCAAGTTCACGGAAAGCTTTTTTCTCATAAACGCCAAGGTATACGGTGTCTGTCGGGCCCTCTTTCCCGCCATAGTGGAATTTGGAATTTCCAACTCCAAATCTAGAAGTCATCCCTGTCGCTATAGATCGTTCAACTCGGGAGCTTCCTTCGGCTTTTTGTATTCCCCCTACGTTCGCTGCTCCCGTTCTTTTGATCGTTTGGATTGCTTCCTGAATATAGTTTTCTTCAAGCTTGCAGTGGGCGTCGACCCGCACAAGAAAATCTCCAGAAGCTAGTGAAGCAGCAGCATTCAGTGCACTTGCAGTTTTTCCAGAAGGGTTAGGAACGACCTTTATTCGGGGATTTGTGATTTCCAGTTCTCTTGATATTTTTTCTGTGTCGTCAGAAGAAGAGGCAACTCCTAAGATGATTTCCTCCACATCTGTGTATGTTTGATTCAGGACTGAATCAATGCTTGCACGTAAGTGCTCTCCATTGTTTCTGACTGGAATAATTACGCTTACTGAAGGTTGTTGCTCCATAGTTTTGTTACGTTCGCCCAATAAAGATTACCCATAAGGTACGTGTGAGGATCTGTAAATCAAGTATGGGTGACCAGTTCACTAGATACTGGAGATCGTGGCCTAATTTATAACTTGGGTCAGTGTGATAGTGGCCGGAAACTTGGGCTAAACCTGTTATTCCTGGAGGGATATCGTGTCTTCTTCCATATCCAGGTATTAGACCCTCGTATTCTTTTGTAAAGTCAGGACGCTCAGGTCTTGGTCCGATGATGGACATTTCTCCCTTAAGGACGTTTATAAATTGCGGAAGTTCGTCGAGCCTAGACCTGCGGATCCATTTTAAGCCGGTGATAACTCGGGGGTCATCTTTTTGTGCTTTGACAGTGCCTGTGTCATTTTCTGCGTTGTGGTGCATAGTCCTGAATTTCAGCATGCTAAAGGTGGAGCCAAATTTTCCAACGCGTTCCTGCTTGTGGATTATTTTCTTCCCTGCGATTATCCGAATGTATGTTGCGATCAACAAGGTCATCACCAATATCGGAATGGACAACACAACCAGATAGACGAACTCGGTAAACATTTTAAAGTGGGATCTAGAAGCAGATAGAGTATGGGCTCTGAGTGCGGTGAAAGGCATTCCAGCAATTTGAATGCTCCTGCGAAGTCCTAGAAGTGTATCTGACGGAAGGATTTGCTGGAATACTCCCACCATATTTAATTCAAGATCTTCCAGCGGTTTCGGATAAATGTCGCTAAGAAGGCCGCTAGTCAATAACAGCACGTCGGTAGCTTGTCGAGATGCAATTTCGCTTGAAAGTTGGGATGTAGAATTGAGTTCTCCCACGACTACGAGCTTTGACCCGCATTCTTTGATATGTTCTTTCCCCATCTTGATATCTATTTCAGAGCCAACCAAGATGACTCGTGGAGTGCCATAACGCTGCACTCTTACTTTTCCTGAGAGCCATCGATTGAAAGTAACTCCGAGTGATCCGAATACAAATAGAATAAGAAGATTGCCCCTAGGCATTAGGTAGTAACTAGTGATCAGAGCGATAGCTGCCTCAAGTAGAATAGCGATAGAAGTTAATGCTGTTACTCTAGGAAGCCAGAGCTTTGCGCCGATGCGAGGAGCGGCATCGTATAGTTCACCAAAGTAATATATGAGTAGATGGATGGCTGAGGCGATAAGAAAACCAACGAGGTAAGTTGAGAAGCCTTTGGGCCAATTTGTCCCGAATCTTATGAGAACTGATCCGAATAAAACTATCAATAGGACCAAAAAATCGGCGTAAACGAGATTTCGTATCCTTTTGAATCGCCCTTTTCGTCGAACCGTGTTTTCTGAGAGCGGATATGGACTGGTTAGGTTGGCGTCTAGTTTTTTAGTCGTCATAGTCTTTTGCTCTGATTACTGATTTATTTAAGTTTAGGGCCAATTGATTCGTGCGTGGCTCCAAAGGTTTCTTTAGCTTCTTTGTTTCGGTTCAATCCATATCGATGATTAAGACCACATCTCCTGCGCCAACAGAGTCCCCAGCTGTTACATTGATTTCCGCTACTTTTCCAGCTACGTCGCTTGTTACGTTATTTTCCATTTTCATAGCTTCAAGCACAATGAGAACTTGTCCGGGAGTGACTTCATCACCTATCTGGACTTCGACCTTAACGATAGTTCCTTGCATCGGGACTGAGATCTTCCCATCTCCACCACCGGAGCTCCCTGACGACGCGGTTGCGCGCCTCCTTGTTCCTTTCGAATTTTCCGGAACCCACATAGAAACATTGAATTGTTTTCCATCTACCTCTATCACGGCAGAGCGCTCGGCTAATTCGGTTTCATCGTCTAGATCTGCTAAATCCAGAGCTGAAATTGATGAAAGGTCTAGTACCTCTTCGACCCATTTGGTTGAATGTTCCAAATCAGCGAAATCTTTGTGTGTAAGAATAGCTCGATCAGCAGGAATAGTTGTGTGAAGACCGCTGATTTCAAATTCATCCAATGCCCTGACGGTTCTGGCTGTGGCAATTTCTCGATTTTCTCCCCAACAGACAAGCTTCCCTATGAGGTTGTCATAGAATTGACTGATCTCGTCTCCCTCTTCGTAGCCCCCATCCCATCGCGTTCCAAAACCGGAAGGAACTTTAAATTTTTTAAGCTTTCCGGGGCTTGGGAGGAAAGCACCCCCTGCAGGGTTCTCAGCATTGATTCGAACTTCAATAGCATGTCCGCGTATCTCTATATCTTCTTGAGAGAATTGAAGTTCCTCACCTTGAGCTACTAGTAGCTGTTGTTGAACAAGGTCGATACCAGTGACCATTTCAGTCACAGGGTGCTCAACTTGCAGTCTTGTATTCATCTCGAGGTAATAAAAAGCACCGTTTTCGTATAGGAATTCTACTGTCCCTGCGTTTACGTAATCGCACCCTTCGGCTACTGCTACAGCAGCTTCACCCATTGATAGTAGGACGTCGGGCTCAATGCCAGAGGCGGGTGCTTCCTCAATCAGTTTTTGATGGCGGCGTTGCGCTGAGCAATCTCGAGTACCGAGGTGCAGTGTGTTTCCATGGGAGTCGGCGAGAACCTGAACCTCTATATGTCTGGGTTTCGTTAAATAACGTTCCATGTATAATTCGCCTCTTCCGAAGTAAGCTACTGCTTCTCGTTGAGCGGAATCTATAGCTCCTTGGATTTCTTCTTTGCTATGAACTACTTTCATACCCCGGCCGCCACCACCATATGCAGCTTTAATTGCTATTGGGTAGCCATGCTCTTTTGCAAACTCGGTCACTTCTGAACTGTTTTCAATAAAGTCGGTTGTTCCCGGCACGCCGCTTACACCGACCTTCTCTGCAGCTCGCCTTGCGCTAATTTTGTCTCCCATAACGCGAATTGCATCTGATGGGGGTCCGATAAATGTGACTCCTTTTTCAGTTATCTGCTCAGCGAATTCTGCGTTTTCTGAAAAGAAGCCATACCCGGGATGGACGGCATCAGCCCCAGATTTTTCTATTATTGCAAGAATCTTTGGTATGTCTAAGTAGCTCTCAGCTGCCGTGCTTCCACCAAGGGCATAGGCTTCGTCTGCTAATCGAGTATGGAGGGCGTTTCTATCGAGGTCAGAGTAGATAGCGACTGACTGAATTCCGAGTTCCCGACATGCGCGAATTACTCGAACAGCAATTTCTCCTCGATTAGCAACAAGCACTTTTGTAAACATTCGTCTAACGTTACAGAATATGAACTCGAAAGAAACGGATAACCCAAAAGCCACTGAAAAAGATCCGGTTTTTGCGCGAGGGGAATATTTGACGAAAGCCTTAAAAAGTAAGGGTTTTACTTCGGTTTCGTGGGTTGGGGAGACTGGGTCGACGAATGATGATCTTTTAGAAAAAACTTCCAGTATTGATAATGGTGGAAGGGTTTTGATAGCTGATTTTCAAACTTCTGGAAAAGGCCGATTTGATCGCAAGTGGGTTGCTGAGATTAACTCCGCGCTTCTTATGTCAGTAAGCTTCTTGGCTGATGCGGAGAAGGTTAATTTGGGAGTGTTTGCTTCTGGTGTCGCAGTGGCATCTTGTAGGGCTTTGCATTCTCTTGGCTTTGAGCAGGTGAGTATTAAATGGCCCAACGACATAGTGGTGGAAACCTCGCCAATTGGTGGTCAGGCTAAATTAGCTGGAGTTTTAGCACAGTCTAAATTAGTTCGAACTAGAGCTTCCGTTGTTGTTGGGATAGGTATAAATGTTCATCCAAGCAGTATCCGAGAGGTTATCACCGAGAGGAGGGTTGTTTCTCTTTCAGATTTAGGTTGCCCTCCCGATCGAGTTCACCTTGCTGAAGTTATTCTTTCAAATCTGGGGGATTTAGATTTTCAAAGCCCAGATTTTTGGGAAAATTACAGGAGGTTATCGGGAACCATTGGACAAGATGTTCGGGTTACGACTCATACAGGTGTCCTTGAAGGAAAAGCAAGAGACGTTACTCACTTTGGTTCTCTTCTGCTAGAAGATTATGGAGGAGATGTTCATGAAGTGATTTCTGGAGACTTAGTTTCGCTAAGGCCCCTATAAACTTGCGGAGGTGCAATAAATAAGTTTCTGAAAGGGACTACCTTTACTCAATGGCTACAACGCGTCAACCACGTCCTCGAAGAACTTGGATGCAGAGAATCTGCATCCTATTTCTTGTTGTCGCCTTTCTTAGTGCATCGTTATCAGCTGTCCTCCTAGCATATGCTAAGGACACTTTAAGTAGTATTCCGCGAACAGCATTTGGGAATATCCTGACTCAAGAAACAACTGGGGCTTTCCAATCTGAAGTTATAGGGGAGGACGACACCTCTAACCCTATAGAAAGTCTCGAACGAGAAACAATTAATTTTTTTCTCATTGGCACTGATTCGGTAGCTTCTCTTCCAGAAGACCACCGACTGCGACAAACTCGATCGTCGGCTCAGCTTTTAACAGACACACTCATTATTCTTCGGTTGGATACTGGAGAATCGTCCGAAGGGAAACTAGGAACTACGGATGTGTCTGTTGTATCGATACCCCGAGACCTCTGGGTTCCAATATCAGGATATGGAGGAGAACATCAAAAAATTAACAGCCTTCTTACATTCACCGGGCCGCAAACCTTGGTCCAAACNGTTAGAGACTACTTTGCAATCCCAATTCATCATGTAATCCAAGTCGACTTCAATGGATTTCTCGAACTGTTCGAAATTATCGGTGGGTTAGATATCTATATTGAATTTCCCATTAAAGATAAAAAAGCTCAGTTATCCATTGAAGAAACCGGTTGTGTATCACTTACCCCTGAACAGGGATTAGGAATAGTTCGAAGTCGAACGATGCAGGCCTATATTCAAGGAGAGTGGAGGGAGGTTGATTCATTAAGTGACCTTGATCGCATGGATCGCCAACAGGACTTCCTTATTCTTGCCTTACAGCAGGCGTTTGATTCAGGCTTCAGAGATCCAGGGAAAATTAGGAAAGTTATAGAAGATGTTTTCAGAGGAGGATACCTCACCTTAGATGATCGGATGACTCCTGAGGACATGATTGACTTGGCAAACAGGTTCAGCGGATTTGATGCTAATGCCCTAAATAGGTACACCCTTCCAACATTTTTTGATTGGGATGGCCCCTATTCAATTCTCCGTCTATACGAGGCAGAAGCACAAATTATTCTTGATGTCTTTCGAGGGGACCAAACCGAGAAAAGCTTCGGGATTACTCTTCTTAATGGAACTGGGATTAGCGGAGAAGCAAGGCGCATATCAAATGATCTAGTTGCCGCAGGATTTCGCGTCTCAGAGACCGGAAACGCTCAATCATTCGATTTTGAACTAACCACTATTTACTTCGATGCTTCTCAAAAAGATTCAGCTTTACTTCTTCAATCCTACTTGATTTCAGGAGCTGAACTTATTCAGAGAGATGCTCAGACAGGCAAGGGGATAGAGATGGTGTTTGGCAGAGACTATTCCGGTGTTTCAGATACGCAACTTGAGCAGGAGCCTCAAGAGGAGATCACGTTAGGGCTATCTAGCCAAACTGATGCCGGAATTTACGCTGGNNCTGACAGCGAAGAAGGTCAAGAAAGCTCTATTCAATATGATGATTCCGTAGTTCTTTCAAGCAGTATTTCAGATGATTACAGCTCCGTAGTGTACTCCCAAACAAGCCAAGGTGAAGAAGAGGAGATTCAAGCAGCTTTGGAAAGAGCTGGGCAGATAAGCGGTTGTTAGCTCGAATTAGGTAAAAAGTAAGGAAATTTCTCCTTTTTTACAGTTTTTTTTAAAGAACCAGTGGTTGGTGTGCCTTATTTTCGTCTTGGTCCACTACCGTATTGGGACATGGGTAAGGCATCATCTGCAAAAAAGATTGCTCGCGCTGAGCGTGCCGGAGCTACTTCTGGCCCAAGTGAGCGTCGCGCTCTTGGGTTTCCCGCCGCAGTTGCACTTGTCATTGTCTTAGGACTGTTTCTAGTTATTTTTGCTCGGGCCACTCGTGATGCAGAAGTCACTCCGACTCTTCAGGATCACTGGCATGCTGCATACGGAGTTTATGATTGTGTTTCGAAATCCTTCTTGCCAGTGTTTCAAAGTGAATTCGATCCAGAGGGAATCCATTCACATCAAGATGGGATAATCCACATTCACCCGTTCACTTCTTCTGTGACTGGTAAGCAAGCTCGTTTGAGCGTATTTATGAATGCGATGGGAGCAGAGATTACTGACGAAGCGCTAGTTCTGCCAGGCAATCAGTCCTTGGAAGCAGGGGTTAATTGCGGGGGAGAGGAAGCAGTGATTCAAGTTATTCGGTGGGCGAATGCTTTTGAAGGGGGAGACCCGACTGAGGTTTATACCGAGAATTTAGGAGATGTTAGATTCTTAGCTGATCTTGAGGCTTTTGCTATCGTGAGGGCACCGCTCGGAGCAGATATCCCTATGCCTGACAGAATAGATACCCTTGAGGGAGTCACTGGACAGAACCGAGATGACATCACAAAACCAAATACATCAGATATACCTGGTCCTCAAGACTTTGGAACCGAAGAAGAGTAACTCCATTCTTAATCTTTCTTGGACTGATCCGATTCTGCGTTGGAGCGGTAGATGACAGAAAAGACGCTTGTTATAGTAAGTGGATATTTTAGCCCCTTGCATTGTGGGCATTTAGACTATTTGGAGGCTGGGGCGTCTTTAGGAGATCGTCTAGTAGTTATTGTGAATAATGATTTACAGCAAAAAAAGAAAAAAGGGAAAGTGATTCTTCCTCAACAAGACAGACTTCGTATTGTGAAAGCGCTTTCGATAGTTGATGAAGCTTGCGTGGCTATTGATGATGATTCGTCAGTTAAGAAGACTATCGAGTCTATTGCTCTTAAAAACCAACAATTTAATTTGATGTTCGCTAACGGCGGTGACAGAAATCAGCCTTCGGATATACCTGAAGTGGACGTTTGTAAAGAGCATAAGATACAGCTCATATTCGGTGTCGGGGGCTCTACGAAAAGAGATTCGAGTACTAGAATCAATACAGAACTAGGGATTGAATAGTCTGATCATCGAAATAAGTCGTCTTTGGGATCACGAATTAGGCTTTCCCTAACACTTCCTTCACCAAACCAGCTGGGATCTCCTCCACGCACTATTGCAACAGGGATGCCCGAGGATTTGCCCATCACTAGTTCTGCAGCGCTAGCCAACTCATCAACTAATGCAACCTCGGTTACTTGCATCTCTCTCCCTAAGGCATCTGGCTCGCCACGTAGGTCAAGAATGGGAGTGATCCCAGCTGACCCTATTGCTACGTCAGTTAACCCTTTCCGCCACGGTCTGCCGAATGTGTCTGAAATGATGATAGCTACGTCAAAGCCGTACCTTCCTTTGAGGCCATCCCGTAATCGTTGAGCTGAGCGGTCACTGTCCTCTGGTAGGAGCGCAGCTTGTCCTTTTTCGACGTTAGATAGATCGATACCCGCGTTAGCACAAACGAATCCATGTTTTGTTTCGCTGATAATAAGCTCTCCTCTTCTTCGAAGAATTCGGACAGATTCCTTTTCGACAAGGGGTTTATGGCTAAGCGGATCAGTGGGGTCAATCGCTACGAGTTGATTTTCGGCTTTAGAAATAATCTTTTGAGTCACAACTAGAATGTCACGTGATTCGACTTTTCCACATTCGCCAAGCATGCCGATAAGATCATCTCCTGGCTTTATCTTTGGTAGTCCGTGTATTGGGAGAATTTCAAGATTCATTCTTTTGTAACCTCCGGGAAAAAGGTAGAGAGTATTGTAGAGCATAATTTTGCGGACTTTTTTTGGTCTGGGATCACAGTTTCTGCTGCTATACATTTAAGGCCAAGTTTTTCAATTGCTGCTATGTGTTTAGTATCTGTTTGATCTAGAACAAATTTTGAGGCTAGGCCTTTATAGATCTTCGCAATACCTACGGGAGATACTTCATGCCCTAGGTCGAGGAGCATCCTATCAGCTGGCCCTTTAAGCGCTTTCCCATTAATAATTCCAGAAACTGCGACGGTTGAGTCTCTTTTTTGTTGAATGGCTTCTTTTACTCCTGGCACTGAAAGTATTGGACTGATGGAAACGATTGGGTTGGAGGGAGCAATGATTATTGCCGAGGCATTTGTAATTTCATCAATCACCTTCGGTCCTGGTGTGGCATTTTCGATTCCTTTGAAATGAACTTCTGTGATTCTGAGGTTGTGCTTATGGCGAACAAAGTATTCTTGGAATTCTATTTTTCCCAAGTCAGATGTTGTAACAAATGTTTTTATCGGGTCGTTACTTACGGGAAGGATATCTACTCTAACTTTGAGACTCCTTGCTATTTCTTTCGTGGCAGCAGTAAGCGTTGCTCCTTGGAGGAGGCGATGTGTCCTATACATGTGTGTCCCTAGGTCTTTATCTCCTAACTGGAACCAGTCGACGCCGCCATACCTAGAGATCATNTCCATGGCATTCCAGCTCTCATCAATTAGCCCCCATCCTTTTTTAGGGTCTATTTCTCCAGCGAGTGTGTAGGTGACGGTATCTAGGTCAGGGGATATATGTAAGCCATGAAGATTGGTGTCGTCAGCAACGTTTACTATTGCTGTAATTTCTGATGGATCGATCACCTTTACCAAGCCGTTTAGTAGCTTTGCAGCTCCAACTCCGCCAGATAGAACAACGACATTTCTTCTTATCGTTGATTTCACGCTAGACCTTTAAGTCTTCCCTCGAGTAGCGCCATATCAGCATCGACCATCATTGTAACGAGCTCCTCAAAAGTAGTTTTTGGAGCCCATTGAAGTTTGGAAGAGGCTTTTGAATAGTCGCCTACAAGAAGGTCCACTTCTGCAGGTCGAAANAACTTTTCGTCAACTTCGACGTGGTCCTCGTAAGACAAGCCCAGATGTCCGAAGGCCACCTCGCAGAATTCTCTTACACTGTGGGTCTCTCCAGTGCAGATAACGTAATCGTCAGGCGAGTCTTCTTGCAGCATTAACCACATAGCCTCTACATAATCTCCGGCAAATCCCCAATCTCTTTTTGAGTCTAGATTCCCAAGGGCAAGTTTGGTTTCAAGTCCTAATTTAATAGAGGCAGCTCCGTAGCTGATCTTTCTTGTTACAAACTCCAATCCTCGTCGTGGGCTCTCGTGGTTGAAGAGAATGCCGCTGGAAGCATGTAAATTGTAGCTCTCACGGTAGTTCACGGTTATCCAATGCCCGTAAACCTTTGCTACTCCATACGGGCTTCTCGGGTAAAACGGGGTGCCCTCATTCTGGGGAACTTCCGCTACTTTCCCGAACATTTCGCTAGAGCTTGCCTGGTAAAAGCGAGTCGAAGGGTCGACATTTCGAATCGCGTCAAGGATGCGAGTAACGCTTAACGCTGTGGTTTCACCAGTAAGGACCGGTTGGCCAAAAGACGTTTGGACAAATGATTGCGCAGCGAGGTTATAAACCTCATCCGGATTGTGCTCTTTAATCGCATCAATTAAAGAGATTTGATCCAGCAGGTCTCCATTTACGAATTGTATTGCGCCTTGTATATGGGCTATCCGCTCATAATTTACAGTGCTGCTCCTACGCACCATTCCTATGACGTCGTATCCTTTGTCCAATAGGGATTCAGCAAGGTATGACCCATCTTGTCCTGTGATTCCTGTTATTAGTGCGGTCGGCATTTGTTTTCCTAACTGTTCAAGTCGATCAAAGATTGTGTTGTCTCAATAATGTCTTTGATGGTTTCTTCAAATTCCACTATGGGTTCCCAGCCAGTATGGGACTTAATCTTGGTATTGTCACCTCTAAGCACTGGAATATCCGATGGGCGTTGAAGAGAAGCATCGGGGACAAGATCGATCATGTATCCGGAGGCTGTCATCAGTGCTTTAGCTAGCTCTCCTATTGAACGATCTTCGCCAGAGCATACATTGTATGATTCCCCCGAGACTCCTTTCGAGATAATTGATCGATATGAGCGAACTACATCACGAACATCTGTAAAGTCCCGTCTCGTATCTAACCTTCCTACAGGTATATTCTTTCTGCCATCTTTCTTTGCCTGCAAAATTCTGTGTGCTAAAGCTGAGGTGACAAAGTTTATATTTTGGCCAGGACCAAAATGATTAAATGATCGAGCGCACATTACCTCTAGTCCTCGGGAGGCCTCATAGGTACTGATCATCTCTGCTGCAACTTTACTTACAGCGTATGGTGAAGCTGGTGCAAGGGGTAGCGATTCGACTATCGGTAGCCTCTCATGTGGAACTTTTCCATACACTTCAGCGCTGGAGATAGTTAGAACTCTCTCCACACCTGCGCCACGGCATGCCGATAAGACATTTAAAGTTCCTTCGGCGTTTATCCTGAAAGTCGTTGTCGGACTTTCCCATGAAGATCCAACATCTGCCTGCGCCGCAAGGTGGTATACAACTTGAGGTTGGGCAGAAAGTATCAATTCATTTATTCCGGTTTGATCTAAGAGATCCGGTCCTCCATCCGAGATATCGGTAGTTAAAACATCGTCCCCGCAATCAGATAGGTGATCAGCGAGGTGTTTACCTACGAATCCGGAACCACCTGTAATCAGTGCTAACATTTTTTTTTCAGCAAATAAGACACAGATGAATTGTACTCCATCTAAATTCAGGATCTATATAGAAAAAATCTACTTTTTTAAGGAAAATTGATTTAATTTTGTAATTTTTTAAGGGAAATATCTTATGAGAGCGTCAGGGTACATGCTGAACTTCGTTTTGGCGGTTAACCTTCGCCACTGTGGAACATTCTATTTCGACAGAGGCTAAATCANCTGAGAATGCTGTTGCATTCCCACCGGTTGACATTGTCGTAGTTGCTCACAATCCAGATGAATGGTTTGGAGATGTCCTTAATTCGTTTGCGATCCAAGATTATCCAGACTTTAACGTAGTTGTTCTTACCACAGGCGAAGAAAGCCAAATGCGGTATTTCGTTCACGAATATTTGCCCCAAGCACAAGTACTAGCTGTCGAATCTGATCATGGTTATGGAAGAAACTTAAATTCGGTNTTTGCTTTAGAAACTGATTCAGCATTTTTCCTGTTCTGCCATCATGATGTTGCCCTCGCTCCCGACGCTCTGAGGTTAATGGTCGAAGAGTCACTGAGATCAAATGCTGGAATCGTAGGGCCAAAAATAGTTAACTGGGATCGTCCCGACGAATTAATTGATATTGGTTACTCTGTTGACAAACTTGGGTTTCTAGTCTCAAGAATTGAACCTGGAGAGCTAGATCAAGAACAGCATGACTCCGTCTCTGATGTTTTCATGGTTTCATCAACAGTCGCGCTGGTCCGCGCTGATTTATTTAAAGCTCTTTCAGGATTTGATGAAGAAATAGGAATGGTTGGAGAAGACTTAGATTTATGTTGGAAGGCGCATTTAGCTGGGGCTCGAGTTCTAATCGTTCCGCTAGCTCTAGCTCGCCATCGTGAGGAGAGGGGGAAATATCGCACGGATGGAGATGAAGAAAAGTATAAGGAACGTCATCGTCTTAGAGTTGTTCTAAGTAGTTACGGCCTTCTTCATTCTCTGGTTATTCTTCCCCAAGCGTTTTTGCTTTCTGTAATTAGGGCGTTTGGATCACTACTGATAGGTGACTTAGCCCGTGTTCGGGTACTGCTCGGCTCTTGGGCATGGAATCTTTTGCGACCTCGTAGCCTTTTTGCGAGAAGAAAGAGAGTTAAAGCTGTTCGTCGCCTTCCTGATGGAGAGATACGATCTCTGCAATTTCAGGGTTTTGCTTTATTAAAGTCTTTTTTCAAAGATCAGACAAACGAACAAAAACGCGCTTCTGGAATGGTACAGGATCGATTTAAACGTTTTATAGAAGCTATGCGTGAAGGGCCGTCAAGAGCTTCAGCGGTTTTTATTGCGCTTTCCACTCTCATTTTCTTCTTTGGCAGCCGGCATTTGATTACTCGAAAAGTCCCTGTTGTCGGGGAACTCGTTCCATTTGATCTGAGTATCAAAGAATGCTTTTCACTGTGGTTCTCCAACTGGTGGGCGAGTGGAATTGGCAATGAATCTACCAATCCAACTGCTCTAGGGATAACAGGGTTGCTGGGGGTCTTCTCATTTGGTTCGATGGGGCTTCTGAGGCTCATCCTGACACTTGGGATGCTTCCAATAGGGGTGGCTGGAGTTTGGTGTTTTCTCAAACCATTTAATTCCCCATGGATTAGAGTCGCGGGAGCTTCCATATACTTTGCATCACCCGTGCCCTATAGTGCCTTACGTGCAGGCTCATGGAGCGCACTAATCTTATATGGGACCCTTCCATGGCTGCTTGTGTATTTGTCTCAAGCAGGAAGACTTTCGCCATTCGGAACGGTAGGAGGGCCTAGGGGAAAGAATGTGCTTCCATCTAGCTGGCTACGTGAAGCTTTAGGGTTAGGGATACTTATTGGTTTCATGATCGCATTTGTTCCATTTGCTGGTATTGAAATTCTCGTAATTGTTTCCGCAATTTTCATAGGGTCGCTATTGTCGGGGTGGCCTTCTGGAACTTTCCGGCTAATTAGTGTCCTTAGTTTGGGTGCAATTATTGCCGTTGCAATTAATCTTCCATGGTTAATCGACAGCGTTATGTTTGACCCATCCTGGAAATGGTTTGTTGGTACGCGTCCCACATCGAGCATCTCTGGCGATCTCTCTGACTTTCTCCGTTTGGAGTCACATAGTTCAGGTAAGTCTATTTTCGGATGGGGGTTTTTAGCGATGGCAATAGTCCCCCTCCTTCTAGCAAAGGGTGAACGTTGGGCCTGGGCTATTCGAAGTTGGGTTATGTATTTGGGTGGCGTTTCGGTACTTTGGGTTGATAAAAATGACCTGCTTGATATACCTTTACCCAGGCCAGAGATTCTCTTAGCGCCAGCCTCACTCGGCCTAGCGGTCGCTGGTGCTATGGGAGTAGGGGCACTTCAACGTGATCTGCAGACCTTTCGATTTGGGTGGAGGCAATTAATTCCTGTCAGCGCGTTAGTTGCTTTTGCGTTAGTGGTTCTACCAGTGTTTGGAAATTCGTTTTCTGGAGATTGGGGAATGCCTAACGATGAACTAAATCAAGTTCTGGGTCTTCAAGAAAGCGAAATGGACTATAACGGTCGTGTGTTGTGGGTTGGACATGATGATTTGCTTGCTGCTTCAGGCCAGTCCTTTGGGGAAGGCTTAACGCTTTCAGTGACTGCAGGTCTCGAATCTTCCTTTCTTGACCGGTGGGACTCAGGGAAGACTGTCGGAGAACCTCTGCTTGAAGAGGTGATGGATTTAGCGCTCAACGGTGGAACTGCAAAACTAGGCCGCTTACTCGCTCCTTTTGGAATCAGCGACATAATCCTAGTTGGTCGTTCTGCTCCTTTGCCTTCGAAGGGCCAAATTGAAACAATACCCTCATCAGTCGAATCGGCCTTAGGGCGCCAGCTTGATTTGATCAGGATAGAAGCTTCGCCGGGGATAGTTCGATATAGAAACGTTTCAGCTATCCCAGTTGCAGCGATTTTGCCAAATGGCCAGACTGTTGGGAGAACGCTCAGGTCATTTGCCTCTGATCCATTACCAGATAATGGAATTGCGGTACCTTCCTTCGGTTCACCTATCTCATCATATGAAGGTTTTGTCGAAGGTAGTTCGGAGATTTTTCTTGCAGCTCCTCGTGGTAGTTCATGGGAGCTTTCAGTTGATGGAGTGGCGGTCAAGCAACAAGTCGCTCTTGAGTGGGGTATGGGATTTGATCCAAACATCTCAGGGGCTTTTAAATTGTCTCATCAAACCCCCTCGAGCCACAAGTCTGTAATTTCCCTCCAGGCCGTGCTATGGGTCTTAATACTTCTTGGCTATTTAAGAGCAAGTGTCGGAGCAGAAAGGTCCTCGTTGTGAAAGTGACCCGATGGCCTGCGTTGTTGGTATTTACTGCACTTATCTTCGGTGGAATAATATCGAGCGCTTCTCAGGACTTAGAGGAGGAGGCAGCAGGCCTGGGACGTGTTGTCAGTTCAGTCGTTGGTTTGGAATCTGACTTGGTTTCAATCTGGTATTGCATTTCAGGCACAGTTGGAGGAGCGGGTATTGCAGATCATGAGGTTATTCTCGGAAACAAATCAGACAAAATTGCTGAAGTATCGCTAACTGTCACACCAGTTTTGGCGCCGCAAAGAAGCTCCTCTGGAGATGATCAGGATATAAAGAAAGCTGCCCCTGAGGTCGTTCAGATTGAGAGAATTCAAACCAGTATTCAGGTTCCTCCGAAGTCAGTTGAGACGGTGGTAGTAGCTGACCTTCCGCAAGTTGCTGGAGAGTTTGCTTCGGTAATGCTTGAGTCGAATGTGGGAGACCTTATAGTTGAGCATCGTGTCGTTGGGGACACTGGAGTGTCTCAGTCGAACTGCCAATCCGATGCATCTCAAGAATGGTACTTTGCTTCGGGTACAACTCGAGATCAAGCACGTGAGATCATCTCGGTTTTTAATCCATTTGCTGATAGTGCTGTAGTTGATATGACCTTTGTAGCTGATGGCCGAGTTCGCAGGCCAGACTCATTTAGTGGTCTTGTGATTCCACCGAAGACACTCTTACCCGTTGACATTACAGGTGCAGTGACGTTGTCAGACGTTGTTAGTGCAGAAGTGCGTGCCAGAACTGGACGTGTGGTCGCAGAGCGCTTGCTCGTCTTTGGTGATGAATTTGCGCCGAATGGGTTGAGTGTTGAAGCCGGTTCACCTAGCTTGGCCCCGATCTGGGTTTTCCCTGGAGGAGTCGATAGCGCCCTGCCCTCATCAATTCAGGTATTTAATCCATCAGAAGTAGAAGAAGTCAGTGTTGATATAGAGATATATTCTGACTTTAAAGATTCTTCCTTTATTGAGCCGGTGAGTATAGAAGTCAGTCCAGGAAGTACTGAGACAGTAGTTCTAGGAGGTGAAGGGGCCTTAAATATCTCGCGCAGTGCATATGATTTATCTTCCCGAATCCCTTCGGGGTTACCTCACTGGATTGTTGTGCGCGTAATTTCCGGTCCTTCAATTGTCTCAGAGCGTTTCGTTCTTTCTGATGGGTCTTTCCCTCAGATGACAGCGTCAGGATTTGGGGTTGATGTGATGGCAGTTTCACATAATTTTATTTCTCCTGAAGGTGATGAACTTATTGCTATATCGCACACCTCAGATGATCGCCTGGCTCAGCTTAAGCTACTCGCATTCAGTGGTGGGGAGCTATATGAGTCCCTTCCCTTTGAGATTTCCGCTGTTTCTCGTAAGGTGATTAACCTTGAGCAGTTCGGTATTCCCGCAGCCTCCGTTGTTGAGGTTATTTCCTCAGAACCGGTGCTTGTCGAGAGATACATCGGGTCGAGTAAGGGGGGGTATTGGACGCGGGTTTTACCTGCATTATCTTCATTGAGTGAACCATATGTTCCTTTGCAATAGATTCATAAAAGGGAAATGGTACAAAGATCAATATTTGAAATGCCTAGCTTCTGTCTAAAGGGTGGAAATCAAATTTTCTACCAAATCGTTAGGTGGGACACCTGCGTATGACCAGATTATGACACCTTCTGAATTGGCGATAAGGACAATAGGCACTGAATCAATGGCGTATCTGGTATGGAGGTTCTTCTCCTGAGGGAAGTTTACCTCTTGAATGTGAATTGAATTTAGGGTTATGTCCTTAAGGACCTCCCGAACTTGTATGCAGGAGGAGCATGATTCGGACGAGAAGAAAACCAAGAGCCACTCCTTGTCAGGTTTATCAAAATCGTTCCGATCTACTTGAATCGGAAGGGAGCTTTTGGGCACTGAAGGGCTATCGGTTCGTCTGTTATTTGCTATGTACGCGACGACGATTGCGAAAGCTCCTAGAAGGAGAACCAAGATTAAGTTAAGTAGCATTGGGTTCGAAGAGAGTTGGACTTTTTATGGAGTTTCCTTAGATTCTGTCGGACTGCTGTAGCTCTGTAAAGCAGGTATCTCAGCCGTTTGGGGCCCAGAGGAGTTTTCGGATTCGGTGGTTTCATGCCCGGATTCCAATTCTTCTTCGTTCAAGATCTGCTTTACATCTTCTGAATCAATAGTTTCATGCTCTAGTAGGGCAGATGCAAGACTATCTAGTTTCGATCTATTGTTATTTATCAGAGTTCGGCAGCGAGTTTCAGCATGACGAAGAATTTCCTCTATCTCAGAATCAATTAGGTTTGCCATCTCATCGCTATAGTCTCGTCCTCGCCCCATATCTTCACCTAAGAAAACCTGTTCATGTGATCTCCATG